>JBBQCV010000048.1:0-20595 GCA_038319115.1 Burkholderiales bacterium
AGGGCGGCCTCCCACGAGTCGGTGTCCACACCCACTTCGCGCTGCGTGATCACGCAGTTGCGGTGCGGGTGCACGTACTCGACCGGGTCCTCGATGGTGATGATGTGGCCGTGCGAGTTGGCGTTGCGGTAGCCGATCATCGCCGCCAGCGAGGTCGACTTGCCCGAGCCCGTGCCGCCGACGAACAGCACCAGCCCGCGCTTGGTCATGATCACGTCCTTCAGCACCGGGGGGAGCTTGAGGTCGTCGAAATCGGGGATCGAGGTGGTGATCGTGCGCATGATCATGCCCACCTTCTGCATCTGGATGAAGGCGTTCACGCGAAAGCGCCCGATGCCGGAGGGGCTGATGGCGAAGTTGCACTCCTTGGTGGCCTCGAACTGCGCCGCCTGCTTGTCGTTCATGACCGCGCGCGCGAGCATCGCCGTGTGCTGCGAGGTGAGCGGCGTCTGCGACAGCGGCTGCATTTTGCCGTCGCCCTTCATCGCCGGCGGGAAGCCCTCGGTGATGAAAAGGTCGGAGCCCTTCTTCGCGAGCATCGCGCGCAGAAGGTCGTAGATGAATTTTGTTGCCTGTTCGCTTTCCATGGCCGTTCTCCTATCCCGCGAAGGTGTCCTTGTTGGCCGCCTTGCTGCGCGCCTCGGGCACCGAGATGACGTTGCGCTTCACGAGGTCGGTCAGGTTCTGGTCGAGCGTCTGCATGCCGTATTGCGAGCCGGTCTGGATCGCCGAGTACATCTGCGGGATCTTGGCTTCGCGGATCAGGTTGTTGATCGCCGGCGTGCCGATCATGATCTCGTGCGCGGCGACGCGGCCGCTGCCGTCCTTGGTCTTGAGCAGGGTCTGCGAGATGATCGCGCGCAGGCTGGTCGAGATCATCGCGCGGATCATGTCCTTCTCCGCGGCGGGGAACACGTCGATGATGCGGTCGATCGTCTTGGCCGCCGACGAGGTGTGCAGGGTGCCGAACACCAGGTGGCCGGTTTCCGCGCCCGACAGCGCCAGGCGGATGGTTTCCAGGTCCCGCATCTCGCCCACCAGGATGACGTCCGGGTCTTCGCGCAGCGCGGAGCGCAGCGCATTGGAAAATGACAGCGTGTGCGGGCCGACCTCGCGCTGGTTGATCAGGCACTTCTTCGATTCGTGCACGAACTCGATGGGGTCCTCGATGGTCAGGATGTGGCCCTCTTCGGATTCGTTCTTGTGGTTGACCATCGCCGCGAGGGTGGTCGACTTGCCCGAGCCGGTCGGGCCGGTGACCAGCACCACGCCGCGCGGGTAGTCGGAGATGTCCTTGAAGATCTTGGGCGCCTTGAGATCCTCCAGCGACAGGATCTTGGAGGGAATCACCCGCATGACCGCCGCCGCGCCGCGTTGCTGCACGAAGGCGTTGACGCGAAAGCGCGCGAGGTTGGGGATCGCGAACGAGAAGTCGCACTCGAGGTTCTCCTCGTAGAACTTCCTCTGCCCGTCGTTCATGATGTCGTAGATCATCCCGTGCACGTCCTTGTGGTCCATGGCCGGGAGGTTGATGCGCTTCACGTCGCCGTGCACGCGGATCATGGGTGGCAGGCCGGAGGACAGGTGCAGGTCGGATGCTTTGTTCTTGACTACGAAGGCAAGGAGCTCGGTCAGATCCATTACAATCCCCCGGGGGAAGAAGAGGCAGGGTGGGGCGCGGCCGATTGCGGTCCTGATCGAATTCGCGCGGGCAACGCAGGTGGAAAATTATGGCGGCAATCGATGATAACTTGCAAGCCGTTGCGGCGCGCATCCGCGAAGCCGCCCGGGCCGCGGGACGCGACGCGTCCGCCGTGCGTCTGCTCGCGGTGACCAAAACCGTGCCGCACGCGAAGATCAGCGAAGCTTATTCCGCGGGCCAGCGCAGTTTTGGCGAGAACTACGTCCAGGAAGCGCTCGACAAGCAGGCCGCCCTCGCCGCCGCCGGGTCCTGCGCGGATATCGAATGGCACCTGATCGGCCCCCTGCAAAGCAACAAGACCCGCGCCGCGGCGCAGTGCTTCGACTGGGTCCACACCATCGACCGCGAAAAGGTCGCGCGCCGGCTTTCGGATGCGCGACCCGCCGGCGCGCCGCCGCTGAACGTCCTCGTGCAGGTCAACGTCTCGGGTGAGGCGACCAAGAGCGGCGTCCCACCGGGGGAGGCCGAGCAGCTTGCGCGCGCGGTGACACAATGCTCACGCCTGCGGCTGCGTGGCCTGATGGCGATCCCCGAACCCACCGATGATGCGCGCCTGCAGGCTGAGCGATATCACTCCGTGCGCGCCTTGTTCGACGCGATGAACGCCAGCGGTTTCACGCTCGATACGTTGTCGATGGGCATGTCGCAGGACCTCGAGGCCGCCATTGCGCAGGGCTCCACGATGGTTCGCGTCGGAACGGCCCTGTTCGGTGAGCGCGCCTACGCCAAGGCGGCGGCATGAAAATCGCATTCATCGGCGGTGGCAACATGGCGAGCGCGCTCATCGGCGGCCTGCGCGCCAAAGGCTACGCGGTCGACGCGGTTTCGGTGGTCGAACTCATTGCGCCGGCGCGCGCGGCGCTGGCCGCGAAGTACAAGGTCCACGTTAGCGAAGCGCCCGATGAACGCACGTTTGTCGCCGACACCATCGTGCTCGCGGTCAAGCCGCAGGACATGCGCAGCGCCGTCACCGGGCTGGGAAGCCGGCTGCAGGGCCAGCTCGTGATCAGCATCGCGGCCGGGATCCGGCTCGAGGACCTGTCGCGCTGGCTGGGCGGCTACCGCAAGATGGTGCGCGTCATGCCCAATACCCCCGCGCTCATCGGCGCCGGCATCGCCGGCCTCTATGCGGGCCCCGAAGTCAGCGCCGACGAGAGACAGCGCGCCGAAACCGTCCTCGGCGCGGTCGGCAAGACCGTATGGGTCGAGGACGAGGCGCTCATCGACCCGGTGACTGCGGTGTCGGGGAGCGGCCCGGCCTACGTGTTCTATTTCATCGAAGCCCTCGAAAAGGCCGGCGTCGACCTCGGGCTGGCGCCGCAGGCCGCGCGGGTGCTGGCGATCGAGACCTTCGTCGGCGCAGCGCGGCTGGCGGCCGAAAGCAGCGAGCCGCCGGGTGTGCTGCGCGAGAGGGTCACCTCCAAGGGGGGCACTACCGAGGCGGCGCTCAAGGTCTTCGCCGCCGAGGACATCGCGGCGCGCATCGGCAAGGCGCTCAAGGCCGCCAGCGACCGCGGCGCGGAGATGGGCCGGCAGCTTGGCAAGGATGCCTGAACATGCTTGCCCAGATCCTCGAATTCCTCATCGATTCGGTCTCGGGGTTCTTCGTGTTCCTGCTGCTCGCGCGGTTCCACTTCCAGTGGCTGCGCGTGTCGTTCAGGAACCAGTTCGGCGGCTTCATCATCGGCCTGACCAACTGGATCGTGATGCCGGCGCGCCGCGTGATTCCCGGCCTGGCCGGCCTCGACCTGCCCACGCTCGTGGCGGCCTGGGTCATCCAAGTGGTGACGCTCGCCCTCGTCTTCATGGTGCGCGGGCACGACCTCATGGCCGCGCCAGGTGCGATGGCGGCGGTGCTCTCCGGGCTCGCACTTTTCGACCTGATGCGCTTCAGCCTGTACCTGCTCATCTTTGCGCTCATCGTGCAGGCGGTGCTGTCGTGGACCAACCCGTCCTCGCCGGTCGGCGCGATCTTCGATGCCGTCGTGCGCCCGTTCCTGCGCCCCATCCGGCGCTTCGTCCCGCCGATATCGAACGTCGACCTCTCGCCGCTGGTGCTGCTGATCCTGCTTCAGGTGGTGTTGATCCCGCTCGCCTATGGGCGCGCGACGTTCGCGGGCCTGTTCTGAGCGCGGCGATGCCCAGCCGCAGCGCGTCGTGGAAGGCCTGAGCGCCGTCCTCGAGCCGGACATCGGGCACGGCACGCTGGGCGCGTGCCCGGTCGCGCCGGACGCGCTGCAGGGCATCAAGCGCCAGCAGACCAATCCGGCCCGCTGGAAAGGCCGCGCGTGGCAGGAATTCCGCGACGCGCTGGGCGTGCTGGGCGTCGAGGTCGCGGAGTCGAAGGCGGCGCGCGGGGCATACGCAACCGATGCGGGCGGTACCGCTTACGGCCTGCCGCACGGCGTGGTGGTGGCGCGCAGCGCCGTGCAGGTCGCTGCGTTGATGCGCGCAGCACAGGCGCACCGCGTCCCCGTGACCGTGCGCGGCGGCGGGCTGACGACCGAAGGCGAGTCGGTCGCTTTCGGCGGCGTGCTCCTCGACATGACCGGCATGAGCCGGGTCGTCGCAATCGATGCCGCCGCCGGGACGGTACGCACCCAGGCCGGGATCTTCTGGCACAGCCTGGCCGAGGAACTGCGCCGCGAGGGCCTCGACTACCTGTCCGCGCCGCTCAACCTCACCTCGTCGGTGGGCGGCACGCTCGGGGTGGGCGGCATCGACGTCAATTCCGCGCGCCTTGGCTGTAGCGCCGACCAGGCGCTCGCGCTGCAGGTGGTCACCCCCACAGGCGAGATCGTCGAGTGTTCCGACACCCTCAACGCGGACCTGTTCGCGCGCGTCATCCTCGGCTACGGCCAGTTCGGCGTCATCACCGAGGCCACGCTCAAAGTGCGACCTTACACGCCGCTGCGCATGCATTACTACTATTACTCGTCGCTGCGCACGGCGATCGAGGACCTGCAGATGCTCGACCGCGACGATGCGAGCGACTATTCCGGCATCCTCACGATCCTCGATTGCGCGGTCAACCTGCTGGTGGCGTTCGACTCGGTCGAGCGCGAAACGGCGTTTCGCGCCCGCTGGGCGGCGCGCCTGCGCGGCCACGGCGAGGCCGGCTTCGCGCTGCGCATGCTCGGACGCTATGCACTGCGACCGTGGCGGCTGGGCGAGGCGTGGTACCTGCTGCAACGCAAGCGCGAGCTGTTTCCCGAGCTGCAGCGGCCCGAGTACATGCGCGATGGCATGATGCTCGACCGCACGGTGGTGTTCTCGCGCGCGGTGTGGAAATTCTGGGGCGGACGGCAGATGGTCATCCCCGACCTCGCCACCTCGGCGGCCAAGTTCGCCGACGCGGTCGAGCGTGGCAACGCGGTGTGCCGGAAATACTTCCCGCACTACACGCTCTATTGCGTGGGCATCCGCCTGCGCCCAGACCATCGCGAGCATTACGAGATGTCGTGCATCCCGCCCGACGCGGACGAGTGGGCCTACGGCTGCGAGTTCGAGCCCATGACCAACGGCCGGACCTACAGCCGCGACCACTTGCAATCGTTCAAGAATGCGATCTACGACATCGGCGTCGACATGGGCGCGAGCTACTACCGCTTCGGCGGCATGATGAAAGGCTACATCCGCCGCGTATTTGGCGACGCGCTGGTCGAGCGTCACCTCGCCATGAAGCGCAAGGCCGACCCGGCGATGATCCTCAACCGCGACGTGATCTTCTGATGTTCGGCCGCCTCGGCCATAACGCAAAGAAGGCGGGCCACGCGGCGTGCAGCGGCTGCAGCCTGTGCCTGCTCGTGTGCCCGGCGTGGCGCAGCACGCACGACCCGCGCCTGACGCCCGAAGGCCGCGCCAAGGCACTGCAGCATGGCGCGACAGCTGAGGACGTGCGCGCTTCGGTCGAGGCCTGCGCGCTGTGCGGCGCCTGCGAGCCGGTGTGTCCCGAGCGCATCGATCTTGTCGGCATGACGCTCGACCTGCGCATGAGGCTGGCCGACGCGGAAGAGGTCAAGGCGGCCCAAGCCGGGATGCGCGCCCGCGTGCGACGTAACGCAGCCGCCGCGCGAACGCTCCTGCTCGCAGGACCTTCGCTGCTCGCCAAAGAGGCGCTGCTCGCCAGGATCGAAGCCCTGCTTGGCGCCCGGACCTGCGCGGACGATGGCGCCGATATCGCCCGCGCTCTCGCCGCCGGCGTGCCGGTTCCCGCCGAGCGGATTGCGGGCTTCCTCGCCAGCCTGCGCCACGCGAAACGCCTTGTCGTCGAAGACGGTGCCTGGGTGCGCCACCTGCGTGGGTGGTTGCCGAAGACCCGCGTCGCCGGACTGGGCGAAGCGCTTTCCAGCCTTGCCGCCGTGCGCCGCGGGCTGCGCAACACCGACCTCTACGTGATCGAGCCGCGTGCCTATCACGGCGACTACGCGCGGCTGGTCAGCCATTACGATCGCCTGCGCACCGAGCGCGGCTGCGCGTTCAACCTCGACCTGCAGCGCATCGCGATTCCCGCCCACGGACAGGCCGGCTGGATCCTGAAGGGACTCGCCGTGGACCGCGTGGTGGTCGAAAGGCAGGAAGACGCCGCCGCGTTCGAGGCACTCGGCGCGCACGCCGTGGTGCACCTCGCGGAATTGGCGGATCATTAACGCCATGCAGACCAGGCCCACCCATGCGTTCGGTTGACGTCATCATCGTCGGCGCCAGCCTGTCGGCCGCCGCCGCTGCCAAGCGACTGGTGGACGCGGGGCTCGAGACCCTCATCCTCGAGCGCAAGGAACTGCCGCGCCACAAGATCTGCAGCGGCATCCTGTCGCCGCGCGGGCACCGCTTCCTCCTCGAGAATTTCGGCCCGCTGCCGCGCGAGGCGCTGCACGAGCCGACCGCGTGCCGCGGGGTCACCTTCCACTTCCCGTCGATGGTGTCGTTGTCGATGGATTTTTTCGGCGGCACCACGCCCCACCTGCACCGCAAACATTCCGACCACTGGGCGATCAAGCGCAGCGGCGCCGAGGTGCACGACCAGACCTCCTTCGCCGGCCTGCAGGACAACGGCGACCACGTCATCGTGCACGCGCGCAAGAAGGGCGATCCGCTCGAGTACCGCGCCCGCCAGGTCATCGGCGCCGACGGCCCGAGCTCGCTGGTGACCCGCTCAATCTATCCGGACTACCCGCAGCAGATCCCGTGGTTCTTTGTCGGTCAGAAGTTCCATTCCATCATCGAGTGCCCGCTCGACGAGGAGTACTTCCATTTCTGGTTCCACCCGGGGCTGGGCCACTACACGTGGAGCCACGCCCGCGACGGCCGCCAGATCGTCGGCGTGGGATTCAAGCGCGGCGATAATTTCGCCCGCAAGCACCTCAACGTGGTGAAGTACCTGGAGGAAAAGCACGGCGTGCGCCTCGAGCCGCACACCGAGGACGAGGGCTGCGCGGAGAATTTCGGCCCCTCGCTCATCAACCGCTATGTGTTTGGCAAGGGCAACGTGCTGGTCACCGGCCAGGCGGCCGGATTCCTCAACATGATCGGCGAGGGCATGAGCTGCGCGCTGCATTCGGGCGCCATCGCGGGCGAGGCGATCGTCGAGGCGCGCGTGACCGGCCGCCCGGTGCAGGAGATGTACCGCAGGATGATTGCCTCCGAAGTGCGCCGCACGACCGATCAGTGGAACCCGCTCAAGATCGCCTTCGACAAACCGCACGAGGCCGATTTCCCCAAGGCGCTCATGGCGCTGGGATGGCGCGACCGCGCCAAGGTGCTGCGCGACATGTGGCGGTTCGTGGTGCTGTACAAGGAATTCAACTGGGGCCGGCAGATCTTCCGCGAGATGCTGCAGCGGCCGGTGTCCGGCGGCTACTCCATGCAAAGGTGGCTCTAGGAAGGGAAGGAGGGGCTGCCGCCCCTCCTCAGACCTCCCCGCGAAGTCGGGGACGCCGCGTCCCCAAAAAAACCGCCGCACCCGAGGGTGCGGCGGTGGTGGTCTCCTCCAGCGGCTGTCGTCGCGATCAGGCAGCCAGCTTGGCCTTCTTTTTCTCGTCGAAGAACTGCTCGTCTTCGGTCGAGCCGTGCAGCGCGGTGGTCGAGGCCTTGCCACCCGACACCGCCTGCGTGATCTCGTCGAAGTACCCCGTGCCGACCTCGCGCTGGTGCTTCACTGCGGAGCAGCCCCGCTCGGCGGCGGCGAATTCCTTCTGCTGCAGCTCGACGAACGCGGTCATGTTGTTGCGCGCGTAGCCGTAGGCCAGCTCGAACATCGAGTAGTTGAGCGAGTGGAAGCCCGCGAGGGTGATGAACTGGAACTTGTAGCCCATCGCGCCGAGCTCGCGCTGGAACTTGGCGATCGTCGCGTCGTCGATGTTGCGTTTCCAGTTGAAGGACGGCGAGCAGTTGTAGGCGAGCATCTTGCCGGGGAATTTCTTCTGGATGCCCTCGGCGTACTTGCGCGCGAACTCGAGGTCCGGGTTGCCGGTTTCGCACCACACCATGTCGGCCACTTCGGCGTACGCCAGGCCGCGCGACAACGCCTGGTCGAAGCCCTTTTTGGTGCGATAGAAGCCTTCGGGGGTCCGCTCGCCAGTCAGGAACGGCTTGTCGTTGTCGTCCACGTCCGAGGTCACGAGGTCGGCAGCCTCGGCGTCGGTGCGCGCGAGCAGCACTGTGTTCACGCCCATGATGTCGGCCGCCAGGCGCGCCGAAACAAGTTTCTGGACGGCTTCCTGGGTCGGAACGAGGACCTTGCCGCCCATGTGGCCGCACTTCTTCACCGAGGCGAGCTGGTCTTCGAAGTGAACGCCCGCGGCGCCCGCCTCGATCATCGAGCGCATGAGCTCGTGCGCGTTGAGCACGCCGCCGAAACCCGCTTCTGCGTCGGCCACGATCGGCGCGAACCAGTCGACGTCGCCGGTGCCTTCCATGGTCTGGATCTGGTCCTGCCGCGCGAGCGCGTTGTTGATGCGCTTGACCACCGTCGGGACCGAGGAAACCGCGTACAGCGACTGGTCCGGGTACATCGACAGCGAATCATTCGCGTCGGCCGCCACCTGCCAGCCCGACAGGTAGACCGCGGGCACGCCCGCCTTCACCTGCTGCATGGCCTGGTTGCCGGTCGAGGCGCCGAGCGAATTGACGAATGGGCGCTCGTTCACCATCTTCCAGAGCTTCTCGGCGCCGGTCTTGGCGAGGGTGTATTCGATCTTGAGGCTGCCACGCAGGCGGACCACGTCTTCAGCCGTATAACCGCGCTTGATCCCGGCCCAACGGGGGTTCTCGGACCAGTCTTTCTCCAGCGCGGCGATTTCCTGTTCACGATTGTCCATCTGCACGTCCTTTCGGGGTTGGGTTAGTTGATAAACCACGATACCGTCCCGGAGTCATGCGCCGCAACATTTTGTGCTCCAAAGCGAAATGCTTTTAAATCATATGGTTATATGGTGCGCAAGCGCTCATTTTTCACTATACGGTAAATATTTTCAGCCGATTGCGCAATGCGGGATGGAAATAGGCAGGCAAAAGGGGACGCTCCAGCAGGCCGCGCCTGTCAGGTCTGGACGAGCTTGCGGTGCCTGTGGATGCTCATGAGGATGCCGACCCCGACGAACAGGGTCGCAAGCGCGGTGCCCCCATAGGAAATAAAGGGCAGCGGCACGCCCACCACCGGCAGGATGCCCGACACCATGCCCATGTTCACGAACGCGTAGGTGAAGAAAATCATTGTGACCGCGCCGGCCAGGAGACGGCTGAAGAACGTTGGCGCATTAGCCGCGATCATGAGCCCGCGCGCGATGAGCAGCAGGTAGACCGCAAGCAGCACGCAGTTGCCTGCCAGCCCGAACTCCTCCGAGAACACCGCGAAGATGAAATCGGTGTGGCGCTCTGGAATGAACTCGAGGTGGGTCTGCGTGCCCTGCAGCCAGCCCTTGCCCATCAGCCCGCCCGAACCCACCGCGATCGTCGACTGGATGATGTGGTATCCGGCCCCCAGAGGGTCGGTGGTCGGGTCGAGCAGCGTGAGTATGCGCCGCCGCTGGTAGTCGTGCAGTATGCCCCACAGGGGGAACAGGCTCGCGAGTCCCACCACCACCGCGCCGGCGATCACCTTCCACGACAGCCCGGCAAAGAAGATCACGTAGCAGCCGGCGGCGAGCACGAGAACCGCGGTGCCGAGGTCCGGCTGGCGGGCGATGAGCAGCACCGGGATCATGAGCAGGACTGCGGCGATCATGAAGTCGAGGGCGCGCAACGTCGCCTCGTGGCGATGGAAATACCACGCGAGCATGAGCGGCATGGCGATCTTCATCATTTCCGAAGGCTGGACGCGCGTCACCCCCACGTGGAGCCAGCGTCGCGCGCCGTTGACCACGTCGCCGAACAGGGCGACGGCCACCAGCAGCGCGAGTCCGAGCAGGTACACCGGCACGGCGAAGCGCATGAGGGTCTGCGGTGAAACCTGCGCCAGCATCCACATGGCGGTATACCCCACCGCGACGTTGATCAACTGCGAAGTCACGCGCGCGGGATACTCGTAGCTCGCGCTGTACATGGTGGCGAGGCCGATGCCGACCAGCACCAGGGTCAGCGCGAACAGCGGCCCGTCGATGCTGCCGATGAAACGGCCGACCAGCCGCCGCGCCGAAAGGTTGGCCGCGTCGAGCGCCATCAGTCGCCGTCGCCTTCCTTGGCCGCCTCGTTCACGGGCACCGCTTTCGGATCGACCGGCATCTTGCCGAGCAGGTAATAATCGAGCACCGCGCGCGCGATCGGCGCCGCCGCGCGCGAGCCGAACCCGCCGTTCTCGACGATCACGGCGAGTGCGATCTTGGGGTTCTCGAGCGGCGCGAATGCGATGAACAGCGAGTGGTCGCGGTGGCGCTCGGCCACGTTCTTCTCGATGTACTTCTCGTTGGCCTTGATCGCGATCACCTGCGCGGTGCCGGTCTTGCCCGCGCTCGTGTATTGCGCGCCGGCAAACGTCCGCGCCCCGGTGCCGGCGGTATTCACCCCCGCCATGGCGCGCTTGATGAACTCGACGTTTTCCGGCTTGAGCGGAATGCGCCTGGAGATTTCCGGCTCGACCGTGCGGCGCGTGTTGGTGCGCTGGTTGTCGACGTAGTTGACCAGGTGCGGCTTGTACAGCACGCCGTTATTGGCGATCGCGGCCGTGGCCTGGGCGAGCTGCATCGGGGTGTAGGAGTTGTAGCCCTGGCCGATGCCAATCGAGATGGTTTCGCCCGCATACCATTTCTGCTGCTCCGGTGTGCGAAAGCGCTTTCGCTTCCATTCGGGCGAGGGCAGGATGCCGGCCGACTCGCCCTCGAGGTCGATGCCGGTGCGGGTGCCGAACCCGAACGGGGCAATCGAGCGCGACAGGAGGTCGATGCCCATGTCGTTGGACAGCAGGTAGTAGTAGGTGTCGCACGACTCCACGATCGACTTGTACATGTCCACCGTGCCGTGGCCGCCAACCTTGTCGTCGCGAAACCGCCGGCCGCCGAAATCGAAGAACCCCGGGTCGGAGATGGCCTGGCTCGTATTCCTTTTGCCGGTCTCGAGCGCAGCCAGGGCGAGGAAGGGCTTGAACGTCGACCCCGGCGGGTACTGGCCGTTGATCGCGCGGTTGGTGAGCGGGCGGTCGGGCGAGTTGTTGAGCTCCGACCAGCTTTGCGAATCGATGCCGTCGACGAAGAGATTCGGGTCGAAGCCGGGTTTGGACACGAAGGCAAGCACCCCTCCGGTGGTCGGGTCGAGCGCCACCAGCGCGCCGCGCCGGTCGCCGAACGTGCTCTCGGCCACCTGCTGCAGCTTGATGTCGAGCGCAAGCGTGATGTCGTTGCCGGCCTGCGCGGGTGTGCGCGACAGCGTGCGGATGCCGCGGCCGCCGGCGTCAATCTCGACCTGCTCGATGCCGGTGGTGCCGTGCAGTTCGCCCTGGTAGCTGCCCTCCAGGCCCATCTTGCCGATGAAGTCGGTGCCGCGGTAGTTCGCCTCCTCGCCCTGCTCGGCCAGCTTTTCCTGGTCCTTGTCGTTGATGCGCCCGATATAGCCGATTACGTGCGAGGCGACGGCCTCGAACGGGTACTGGCGGAACAGGCGCGCCTTGATCTCGACACCCGGGAAGCGATAGCGGTTGGCGGCGAAGCGCGCCACTTCCTCGTCGGTCAGGCGGGTACGTATCGGCAGGCTTTCGGCATTGCGCAACTCCCCCAGCAGCTTCTTGTAGCGGCTGCGGTCGCGCGGCTGGATGTCGACTATCTCGGCCAGCCTGTTGATCGTGCCCTCGAGGTCGGTCACTTTGGCGGGCATGATCTCCAGCGTGTAGGCCGAATAGTTGCGCGCCAGCACCACCCCGTTGCGATCGAGGATCAGGCCGCGGTTGGGCGGGATCGGCACGATCGAGATGCGGTTGTCCTCCGCCTTGGTGAGGTAGTAATCGCGCTGGATCACCTGCAGGTAGACGAAGCGCGCGAACAGCGCGCCGAAGGCGATCAGCACCGCGAGGCCGGCCGCGCCGATGCGCAGCTGGAAAAAATGCAGCTCGCGCTCGTGGTTCTTGAGTTCGGTCAGGCGCATCGATCGGAAGGGGGGCAGCGGCTTTCGCCGACTTCAGATGGGGCGAGTTTCATCGGCCTCGGCCGCGCGTCGCTGCGGGGCGAGCAAAAGGAAGCTCAGTACCGGCCACAGCAGGGCGCCGATGAGCGGGCCGGCCAGCAGCTCCCAGCCCGGGAAATGCGCGCCGGTGGCAAGCCGCACCAGGATCTCGATGCACTTGGCGCCCACCAGCAGGATCGCCACGTGCATCGCCTGCAGCAGCCACGAGAACCACAGGATGCGGCGCGACAGCGAGATCGCCGCGAACGCGAGGAGCGAGTAGGCGAGCGCATGCTGGCCCAGCAGCACCCCGTTGCCGGTGTCCATGAGCAGGCCGATCAGCCAGCCGACGCCCAGGCCGACGAGGCGGGGCTGGCGCACGCACCAGAACGTCAGCGTCAGGGCGACAAAATCGGGGACCAGGGCGACATTCTTCCACGGCATGAAATCCAGCAGCAGCGCGACCAGGAACGACAGCAGGATGGTGCCGACGCGCACCGGCAGCAGGATGTGCTGGGGCTGTTCAGCGAACACGCTGCTGCCCTCCGCGCGTGGCCGGGCCGGCAGGCATCGGGCCGGGTAGGCAACCGGCGTGGTTCGAATTGGCGTGCATCGGCGCGGTCACGGGTTCGGGGCGTCCTTCCTGCGCTTGCCCTTGGCGCGGGCCTTGGGCTCGGGCTGGGTGGCATCCACGGGGTACGGCGGAAGCTTGGTCTGTGTTGACAACGCAAGCAGGTATCGGTTCTTCTCGTCGCCACCGGCGGGCTCGCAAATGATGCGCGCGAACGCCGCCACGGCGTCGCGCTCGATGCGCACCACGGTGGCCACCGGCAGCCCGGCCGGGTAGGTGCCGTCGATGCCGGAGGTCACCAGCTTGTCGCCGTTCTGGATCTCGGCGTTGGCCGCCATGAAACGCAGCTCGAGCGCGCCCGGCGAACCCGAGCCGAAGGCCACCGCGCGCAGGCCGTTCCTCACCACCTGCACCGGGATCGCCTGGTCCTTGTCCGTAAGCAGGGTCACCTCGGCCACGCGCGGATGCACCCGCGTCACCTGCCCCACCACGCCGGCGTCGTCGATCACTGGCTGCCCGGGCTTGATGCCGTCGCCGGCGCCCTTGTCGACCAGCAGCTTGCGCGAGAACGGGTCGCGGCCGGAATACAGCACCTCGACCGGCGTGGACTGCAGCTGCAGGCGCTCCTGCGCGCCGTTGATCCGGCGCAGTTGCTCGAGCTCAGCGGCCGTTGCCGCGTAGCGCTGGGCGTCCGCGGAGCTGGCCAGCAACTTTGCGCGCAGCAGGGCGTTCTCCTGCTGCAGTGACGCCTGGGTGGCGAAGAACCCCGCGACACGCGCCACGAACTGGCCCGGCGCGGTGGCGATCTGCTGCAGCGGGTTGGCCGCGAGGGCGAACACGCCCCTCAGGGTCTCGGCGTATTTGTAGCGCGCGTCGAGGACCAGCAGCGCGATCGAGAGCGAGGCAAAGAACACAAGGCGCACAAGCGGCGCCGGACCGCGCCGGAAGAACGGTGGGGGCGTGTGCTCCATGCCCCCATCACTCAGTCATTCGTGAAGACCGGGCCGAAGTGCTCCATCTTCTCGAGCGCCTTGCCCGAGCCGCGCACGACGCACGTGAGGGGATCCTCGGCGACGATGACCGGCAGCCCGGTTTCTTCCATGAGCAGGCGGTCGAGGTCGCGCAGAAGCGCCCCGCCGCCGGTGAGCACCATGCCTTTTTCGGCAATGTCGGCGCCCAGCTCGGGCGGGGTCTGCTCGAGCGCGGACTTGACCGCCGAGACGATCTGGTTGAGCGGCTCGGTGAGCGCCTCGAGGATTTCGTTGGAGCTGATGGTGAAGCTGCGCGGGATGCCTTCGGCCAGGTTGCGTCCTTTGACTTCCATTTCGCGCACTTCGCTGCCGGGGAAGGCCGAGCCGATGGTTTTCTTGATCATCTCGGCGGTGGTCTCGCCGATCAGCATCCCGTAATTGCGCCGGATGTAGTTGATGATCGCCTCGTCGAACTTGTCGCCGCCCACGCGCACGCTACCGGCGTAGACCATGCCGCCGAGCGAGATCACGCCGACCTCGGTGGTGCCGCCGCCGATGTCGACCACCATCGAGCCGGTCGCCTCGGCCACCGGCAGGTCAGCGCCGATCGCCGCCGCCATGGGCTCCTCGATGAGGTACACCTGACCGGCGCCCGCGCCGATCGCCGATTCGCGGATCGCGCGGCGCTCGACCTGGGTCGAGCCGCACGGCACGCAGATGATGATGCGCGGGGAGGGCGAGAACAGGCGCGAGTCGTGCACCTTCTTGATGAACTGCTTCAACATCTGCTCGGTGACGGTGAAGTCGGCGATCACGCCGTCCTTCATGGGGCGGATCGCGGTGATGTTGCCCGGGGTCTTGCCGAGCATCATCTTGGCTTCGCGGCCCACCGCCTGGATGGTTTTCTTGGCGTTCGGCCCGCCTTCCTGGCGGATCGCGACCACCGAAGGCTCGTCGAGCACGATGCCCTTGCCGCGCACGTAAATGAGCGTGTTCGCGGTGCCCAGGTCGATCGCGAGGTCGTTGGAAAAATAACTGCGCAAAAAGCCGAACATGAGCGTGCTGAAGCCTTCTCTGTGAAGCCTTAACTTAGAGGGCTAAGACTGTGATCCGAAAGGTCGCTATGATACCCTAAGGCCGCTCCCGATATAGCCGCCCGGGGCGCCCGAAAAGCCCTTTTCCTGCATCGCCAAATGCCCCTCGACCTTGAGCAGATCCGCCGCATTGCCCGGCTTGCGCGCATCGCGGTCAGCGAGCCCGAAGCCGCCGCCGCCGCCGGGCAACTGAACAACCTGCTCGGCCTGATCGAACAGATGCAGGCCGTCGACACCACCGGAATCGAGCCGATGGCGCACCCGCTCGACGCGCGGCTGGAGATGGCGCAGCGCCTGCGCGAGGACAAAGCCGCCGAAACCGACCGGCGCGCCGAATTCCAGGCCGCTGCGCCCGCGGTGGAAGGCGGCCTGTACCTCGTGCCGCGGGTGGTTGAGTAACCCATGCTCGATGCTTCCATCTCCGAATTGTCCGCCGCCCTCGGCGCGCGCAGGATCTCGAGCGCCGAGCTCACGCAGCTCTTCCTCGCCCGCATCGCGGGATTGGAGGACCTGAATGCATTCATCACCGTCGACACCGAGCGCGCCATGCAGGACGCGAGGGCGGCCGACGCGCGCCGTGCCGCCGGCGAGTCTGGCCCGCTGCTCGGCATTCCCGTGGCCCACAAGGATATTTTCTGCACCCGCGGGCTCGCCACCACCTGCGGCTCGAAGATGCTTGCCAATTTCGTGTCGCCGTATGACGCGCATGTGATCGAGAAGTTCGGCGCCGCCGGCGCCGTTTTGATCGGCAAGACCAACATGGACGAATTTGCCATGGGCTCGTCGAACGAGAGCTCGCATTTCGGCCTTGTAAAAAATCCATGGTGCAAGACCGCCGTGCCCGGCGGGTCGTCGGGCGGATCGGCTGCGGCAGTGGCGGCGCGCATGGCGCCGGCGGCGACCGGCACCGACACCGGCGGCTCGATCCGGCAGCCCGCGGCCTTCACCGGCGTGTGCGGCATCAAACCGACCTACGGGGTGGTGTCGCGCTACGGCATGGTCGCATTCGCGTCGTCCCTGGACCAGGGCGGCCCGATGGCGCGCAGCGCCGCCGACCTCGCCACGCTCCTCAATGCCATGGCGGGCTACGACGCGCGCGATTCCACCAGCATCGAGCGCCCGGCGGAGGACTACGCGCGCGACCTCGAGCGACCGGTTGCCGGTTTGCGCATCGGCCTGCCGGCGGAGTATTTCGGCGATGGCGTCGATGCGGATGTCGCCACGCGCGTGCGCGACGCCATCCAGTGGTTCGAGTCGCAGGGTGCGGTCACGGTGCCGGTCACGCTGCCCAATACCCACCTCGCGGTGCCGGTGTACTACGTCATCGCGCCGGCCGAGGCTTCCTCCAACTTGTCGCGCTTCGACGGCGTGCGCTATGGTCACCGTGCGGCGGAGTACACCGACCTCAACGACATGTACTGCAAGACGCGCGCCGAGGGCTTCGGCACCGAGGTTAAGCGGCGCATCCTCGTGGGCACCTACGTGCTCTCGCACGGCTACTACGACGCCTACTACCTGCAGGCGCAAAAGCTGCGTCGCCTGATCGCGCGCGATTTCACCGAGGCCTTCGAGCAGTGCGACGTCATCATGGGCCCCACTGCGCCGTCGACCGCGTTCGACATCGGCGCCATGAGCGAGGACCCGGTGCGCATGTACCTCAACGACATTTTCACCATCCCCGCCTCGCTGGCCGGCATCCCAGGGCTGTCCATCCCGTGCGGGTTCGATGGCCGCGGCCTGCCGGTGGGCCTGCAGATGGTGGGGACGTATTTCGCCGAGGCGCGCCTGCTCAATGCCGCCCACCGTTACCAGCAGGCGACCGACTGGCACCGGCGCGTGCCCACCGCCACCCCGCTGTGAGCACGCCTGCCGTAAGCGTCACCGCGGGCTGGGAGATCGTGGTCGGGCTGGAAACCCACACCCAGCTGCTGACTGAAAGCAAGATTTTTTCCGCCGCGTCGACGGCTTTCGGCGCGCAGCCCAACACGCAGGCTTCGGCCGTCGACCTCGCGCTGCCCGGGGTTCTGCCGGTGCTCAATGCCAGGGCGGTCGAGTTCGCGGTGCGCCTGGGCCTCGCCATCGGCGCCACCATCAGCAGGCGTTCGGTGTTCGCGCGCAAGAATTACTTCTACCCCGACCTGCCCAAGGGCTACCAGATCAGCCAGTACGAGCTGCCGGTCGTCCAGCACGGCACGCTGGCGATCCCGGTCGAAGGCGGCGAGAAGACCATCCGCATCCTGCGCGCGCACCTCGAGGAAGACGCCGGCAAGTCACTGCACGAGGACTTCAAGGGCCTGTCGGGCATCGACCTCAATCGCGCCGGCACGCCGCTGCTCGAGATCGTCACCGAGCCCGACATGCGCGGCGCGGCCGAGGCCGTGGCCTACGCGAAGGTATTGCATGCGCTGGTGCGCTGGATCGGCATCTGCGACGGCAACATGCAGGAAGGGTCGTTTCGCTGCGACGCGAACGTCTCGGTGCGTCGGCCCGGCGGGGAACTCGGCACACGCTGCGAGATCAAGAACCTCAACTCGTTCCGCTTCATGGAGCAGGCGATCGAGTATGAGGCGCGCCGCCAGGTCGAACTCATCGAGGACGGCGGCAGGGTGGTGCAGGAAACCCGCCTGTACGACCCGGACCGCGACGAGACGCGCTCCATGCGCTCCAAGGAGGACGCGCAGGACTATCGCTATTTCCCCGACCCGGACCTGCTGCCGCTGGTGATCAGCGACGCCGAGGTCGAGCGGGTGCGCGCGACGCTGCCCGAGCTGCCGCAGGCCAAGCGCGAGCGGTTTGCGCGCGACTTCGCGCTCACCGCCTACGACGCCGCGCTGCTCACGGCCACGCGCGAAGCCGCCGATTACTTCGAGACGCTGGTGAGCGCCTCGGGCGCCGAACCCAAGATCTGCGCCAACTGGCAGAACGGTGAACTCAGCGCCGCGCTCAACCGCGACGGGATCGATGTAGCGCAAAGCCCCGTCAGCGCCGCGGCGCTCGGCGCCCTGTTGCGCCGGATTGCCGACGGCACCATCTCCGGCAAGATCGCCAAAGAGGTGTTCGAAGCGATGTGGGCCGGCGAAGGCCGTAGCGGGGGAAACGTTACCGGCGAAGGGCGCGCCGGGGAGGGCGACGCATCGGCCGCGGACCGCATCATCGAATCGCGCGGCCTGCGCCAGATCTCAGACGCAGGCGAGATCGAAAAGCTGGTGGACGCCGTGCTCGCCGCCAACGCGCGCCAGGTCGAGGACTATCGTGCCGGCAAGGAAAAGGCGTTCAACTCGCTGGTGGGACAGGTGATGAAGGCGACCAAGGGCAAGGCCAACCCGGCCCAGGTCAACGCGATGCTCAAGCAGAAACTGGGCTGAGGCGCCCGGCCCGGAGGGCTACTTGCGCACCGTCGCCGTTGCGGCTGCCGCGGGGCCCTTGGTGAGTTCCAGGTAGCGACGCTTGTCCTCGTCGTACTTGGCGTTGATGCCCTCGACGTCCTTCATCTTCGCCGCGAGCAGGTTCTGCTGCGCCTTGAGGTCGATGTCGTTGTTCTGGATCTTCTGCGTGACCTCGGTCGGCGCCTTGTTCTTGCCGGTGTAAAACTCGAGCTCCTTGCGCAGGCTCACGGCGGCCTTTTCCTTCTCGGCGATCTTGGCCTGGGTTTCCTTGACCGCCTTCTGGTTGTCGGCGAGCACGCGGCTGCGGGCGATCTCGATGTCCTTCTCGCTGCCGTAGGTGGACAGGAGCGCCTTGTTCTTGCGCGTCTCCTCCTTCTCTTTGCGGTCGGCCTCGGCTTCCTTTTCGCGCGTGACGCGCTCTTCGGCCTGCTTGGCCGCGCGCTGTTCGGGGGTCAGCATGGCGTCGGTGCGCTTGACCACCTGCCCCTGCTTGTTCATCTGCTCGGTGGCCTGGCCCGCGCATTGCGGCGCGAGCGTGGAGCCGACGTACGTCTTGCCGTCCTTGCCCACGCACTTGATGATCTGCTGGGCGTGCGCCGCCCACGGCGCTGCGGCAATAAGTGCCGCAGCCACCACCCCGATCGACATGCAGACTGGCTTGACCATCGTTTCCCCCGATTTCCCTTGGATTGCTCGAATGCGGGTGCTCGAATTTGCGCACCGTGCGAGCGCCGGCGCCGCAGTTCACCCACCGACCATTCTGCGCCTTTCGCGGCCCGCGCTCAACCGCACGAGCCCTTCCTGAACAACGCGCGCAGGCCCTGCTGCGTTGACCGGATGGGGCGTGGGCATGCGTTAGAATTCGCCCACCCCAACGCGCCCCGTAACCTGCGGAACAGTCCATGGTGTTTACCGACAAGGCCCTGATCGCCGAGATCACCGCCAAGATGCTGCTCGAAGTGAAGGCGGTCCTGTTCTCGGATGCCAAGCCCTTCATCTTCACCTCCGGCTGGGCGAGCCCGGTCTACATCGACGGGCGCAAGCTGATCTCGTACCCGCGCATCCGCAGCCAGCTGATCGAGTTCGCCGCGGCCACAGTGGTGCGCGACGTCGGGTTCGAGCAGTTCGACACGGTGGCCGGCGGCGAGACCGCCGGCATCCCCTATGCCGCCTGGATCGCCGACCGCCTCGCGCTGCCGATGCAGTACGTACGCAAGAAGCCCAAGGGGTTCGGGCGCAACGCGCAGATCGAGGGTCACGTGGAGGAAGGCGCGCGCACGCTGCTGGTGGAAGACCTCACCACCGACGGCCGCTCCAAAGTGATCTTCTGCAAGGCGCTGCGCGACGCTGGCGCCATCGTCGACCATGTTTACGTCAATTTCTACTACGACATCTTCCCCGAGTCGAAGAAGATCCTGTCCGAGCTCAACGTGCAGCTGCACTACCTGGCCACCTGGTGGGACGTGCTGGCGGTGGTCAAGAAGGGCGGCTACCTCGAAACGGTGCAGATCGACGAAGTGGAGAAATTCCTGCACGAGCCGGCCAAGTGGTCGGCCGAGCATGGCGGCGTGGCGAGCTTCCCCTCCACCAGCTAGTACTGATCGGACGGGGGTGCGCGGGCGGAGCCCCTGCATAGACAACCCGGGGTTTTTCGTGTCACAAATCGGACGGGGGTGCGGGGGCGGAGCCCCTGCTTGGACATGAGAGTTGTAAGCGTCAACGTCAACGGCATCCGTTCGGCGGCCCGCAAGGGGTTCTACCAGTGGCTCCCGGCGCAGCGCGCCGACTTCGTGTGCATGCAGGAAATGAAGGCGCACGAAGCCGATCTCGAGCCCGCCATCGTGGCGCCGAAGAATTACCATGCCGCCTTCTCGTTCGCCGCCAAGCGCGGCTACAGCGGGGTGGGCATCTACAGCCGCGCCAGGCCGGACAGCATCCACCGCGGCTTCGGCTGCCCCGAATTCGACAGTGAGGGCCGCTACGTGGAAGCCCGCTTCGGCAACCTCGCGGTCATCTCGGTGTACTTTCCCTCGGGAGCGAGCTCACCCGAGCGGCAGCTCGCCAAGTTCCGCTTCCTCGAAGCGGTCAAGCCGCACCTGCAATCGCTGGTGGCCTGCGGGCGCGAAGTGGTGCTGTGCGGCGACTGGAATATCGCGCACAAGGAGATCGACCTGCGCAATTGGCGCTCCAACCGCAAAAATTCCGGCTTCCTCCCGGAGGAGCGCGAATGGATCTCCCACGTGTTTGACGGGATCGGCTTTGTCGACGTGTTCCGGCGCCTGAA
>JBBQCV010000049.1:0-20535 GCA_038319115.1 Burkholderiales bacterium
AGGAACAGGCGGCTGGGCGGCTGCCTGAATACAAGCCATGCCGCGAGCGTGACGAATATCGCAGCGAGGTTGGCCAGCAGCGTCGAGTTCGCCACCGAGGTCAACTTGACCGAGAAGTGCCAGAACGCGAGGTCGCCTGCAAATGCAATGGCCGCGGCGACGAGCAGCCATTGCGAGGGGCGGGACGCAAGCGGCTTGGCACCGTCCCGCGCCCGTCCGACGGCGGCGACCAGCGCCCACAGGACGGGAACGGCGAGCGCGACGCGCCAGAACGCCGTCGCCGTCGGCCCGGTTTCGGACACGCGCACGAAAATCGGCGACAACGCGATGCATACCGCACCCACGAGCAACGCGGCGAGCGCGGCGCGCTGGGAAGGCGGCGAAGCCACGCGCGCGGGGCCTCCCTGCGGGGCAGTCAAGATCGGCCGCTCATCTGCGCCCCATTTACCGCGCTTGCGACAGTGGCATGGCGTGCATTATGGCAGCGCGGCACGAGGGTGCGGATGGTAAAATTTTTACACTGCCCATGAACACTCCACGCTTCGTCCACCTCAGGCTGCACAGCGAATATTCGGTGACCGACGGCATCGTGCGGATCGACCGGGCGGTGGAGCGCGCGGCAGGTGATGGCATGCCCGCGCTCGCGCTGACCGACCTCGCGAACCTGTTCGGGATGGTCAAGTTCTACAAGGCCGCGCGCGAGTCCGGCCTGAAGCCCGTGATCGGCGCCGATTGCTGGGTGCGCAATGCAACCGACCGTGACAAGCCCTCGCGCATCCTGCTGCTCGCGGCTTCCCGCGCCGGCTACCTGCGCCTGTGCGAATTGCTTTCGCGCGCCTGGCTCGAGAACCAGCATCGCGCGCGCGCCGAGCTCGACAAGGCGTGGCTGGCCGAGGGCGGCACCGAAGGCCTGATCGCGTTGTCAGGTGCATCGGGCGGCGACATCGGGCAGGCCCTGCTCTCCGACCACGCTGCGGCGGCGGCGCAACTCGCCGAGGAGTGGGGCGCGCTTTTTCCCGGCCGCTTCTACCTCGAGCTGCAGCGCGCCGGCCTGCCGCAGACCGAAACCCTCGTCGCGCGCACCGTGCAGCTCGCCACGCGTGTGCGCCTGCCGGTCGTCGCCACCCACCCGGTGCAGTTCCTCGATCCCGACGACTTCAAGGCGCACGAGGCGCGGGTGTGTATTTCGCAGGGCTATGTGCTTGGCGACCAGCGTCGGCCAAAACACTTCACCCCCGACCAGTACTTCAAGTCGCAGGACGAGATGGCGCGGCTGTTCGCCGACATCCCGCAGGCGCTGCAGAATTCTGTTGCGATCGCGCAGCGCTGCAACCTCACGATCGAACTTGGCAACCCCAAGCTGCCGGCCTTCCCGACGCCGGCCGGCGTCACCGTCGACGATTTCCTGCATCGCCAATCGGTCGAGGGGCTGGCCACGCGCCTCGACAAACTGTACCCCGAACCCACGGCGCGCGCGCAGAACCAGCCGCGCTACCGCGAGCGGCTGGAGTTCGAGATCCGCACCATCGTGCAGATGAAATTCGCCGGCTACTTCCTTGTGGTCGCCGACTTCATCAACTGGGCCAAGAAGAACGGCGTACCCGTGGGTCCCGGGCGCGGCTCGGGGGCCGGATCGCTGGTGGCGTACTCGCTCGGTATCACCGACCTCGACCCGCTTCGCTACGGCCTGCTGTTCGAGCGCTTCCTGAATCCGGAGCGCGTGTCGATGCCCGACTTCGACATCGACTTCTGCCAGGACGGGCGCGACCGCGTCATCGGCTATGTGCGCGCCAAGTACGGCGCGGCAAGCGTCTCGCAGATCGCCACCTTCGGCACCATGGCCGCGCGCGCGGTGGTGCGCGACTGCGGCCGCGTGCTGGACCTGGGCTACAACTTCTGCGACCAGATCGCCAAGCTGATCCCGTTCCAGCCGGGCAAGACGATCACCCTCGCCATGGCGCGCGAGATGGAGCCGCTGCTGGCCGAGCGCGAGCAAAAGGAAGACGAAGTGAGGCAGCTGCTCGAGCTGGGCGAAAAGCTCGAGGGCCTCACGCGCAACGTCGGCATGCATGCGGGCGGCGTGCTGATCGCGCCGGGCAAACTCACCGACTTCTGCCCGCTGTACGCGGCCGAGGGCACCGACAACGTGATTTCGCAGCTCGACAAGGACGACGTCGAGGCCGTCGGGCTGGTGAAGTTCGACTTCCTTGGCCTCACCACGCTCACGGTGCTCGACTGGGCCGTGCGCTACGTGAAGCTGCTCGGGACGCCCGAGTTCGACCTCGAAACCCTGCCGCTGGATGACAAGGCGAGCTACCAGCTCCTGTCCTCGGGCAATACCACGGCGGTGTTCCAGCTGGAATCGTCGGGCATGCGCGACATGATCCGCAAGGCCAGGCCCGACCGCTTCGAGGACATCATCGCGCTGGTGGCGCTGTACCGCCCCGGCCCGATGGACCTGATCCCCGACTTCATCGAGAGGAAGCACGGCCGCCAGCGGGTCGAGTACCTCGACGAGCGGCTGGTGCCGATCCTGTCGCCCACCTACGGCATCATGGTGTACCAGGAGCAGGTGATGCAGATCGCCCAGGTGATCGGCGGGTATACCCTGGGCAACGCCGACCTGCTGCGTCGCGCGATGGGCAAGAAGAAGCAGGAGGAGATGGACGCGCAGCGCGACGGCTTCGTCGCCGGGGCGGAGAAGAACGGGCTCACGCGCAACAAGGCGAGCCAGCTCTTCGACCACATGGAGAAATTCGCCGGCTACGGGTTCAACAAGTCGCACGCCGCGGCCTACGCGCTGGTCGCTTACCACACCGCGTACATGAAGGCGCACCACGCGGCGGCTTTCATGGCGGCCAACTTCTCGGCGGTCATGGACGACACCGACAAGGTGCGCACCCTCCACAAGGACAGCCTCGCCAACGGCCTCACGGTGCTGCCGCCCGATGTGAACACCTCCGACTACCGCTTCACCCCGGTGGACACGAAGACCATCCGTTACGGGCTGGGAGGGATACGCGGCACGGGGCGCTCGGCGACCGAGGCGATCGTCGCCTCGCGCCAGGCCGACGGGCCTTTTACCAGCCTGTTCGATTTCTGCCGCCGCGTCGACAAGCGCGTGGTCAACCGGCGCGCGATTGAGGCGATGGTCCGCGCCGGTGCATTCGATTCGATCGAGACCCACCGCGCGAGCCTGCTCGCCTCGGTGGGCCTGGCTATGGAGGCGGCCGAGCAGGACGAGCGCCAGGCCTCGCAGGAGAGCCTGTTCGGCGACCCTTCGGAATCCAGGAGCGCCGCGTTCAAGCTGGTCGAGACGCGCGCCTGGGACATGAAGCAGAGGCTCATCGAGGAGAAGACCGCGCTCGGCTTCACGCTTTCGGGCCACCTGTTCGATGCCTATGCGCACGACCTGCAGGGATTCACGCGCACTTCGCTGGCAAGGCTCGCCCCGGTGCAGGGCACGGTCTGGCTGGCGGGCGTGATCGCGTCGGTGCGCGTGCAGATGACCCGGCGCGGAAAAATGGTGGTGGTGCTGCTGGATGACGGTACCGCGCAGGTCGAGGTTACGGTGTTCAACGAGCTCTACGACCGGCACCGCGACAAGCTCAAGGAAGACGCGCTGCTGGTCGCTGTCTGCAAAGTCCAGGCGCCGCGCGACGAATCGTTCGCCGGCCTGCGCGTTTCGGCCGAGGATCTCCTCGACCTCGCGGCGCTGCGCAATCGCTACGCGCAGAACCTGCGCCTGGCGATCGACGGCAAGGCGGACGCAAAAAAGCTCAAGGACTACCTCGCCCCTTTCAAGGCGAGCGCCGCGGACGCAAGCGGCAATGGCGGATGCCCCGTCGTGGTCCATTACCACAACGGTGAGGCCGAGGTCGACGTGGCCCTCAGCGCCGACTGGCGCGTGCGCCCGGATGCGCAGCTGCTGAGCCAGCTCGAGGAGTGGCTGACGCCAGAGGGCGTGCGGGTGGTGTACTCGTTCGCCGCGGCGGGCTGATTGATCGTTTTCATATTTGGAAAGTCAATTGCCATGTGAGCGGCTTTCCAATTAGTTCTATGATATTTAAAGTTAAACTTTTACGGTATTGGAGCGTGGATGAAGCTAGCGGTTTACGACGATCACCGCGTCGGGGTGGTCGAGGACGGCCAGGTTTACGACGTGACCGGCGCGGTGCCCGGGGCCGGGCCGGGGTGGCCGCCGATGTACATGAATGCGCTCATCGGCCGGTGGGAGGAGTGCGCGCTCCGCGTGGCCGCAGCGCGCAAGGATGCCACACCCGTTCCGCTCGAATCGGTGCGCCTGTTGCCGCCCAACCCGTGCCCGGTGCACGTCATCGCTGCCCCCGCCAACTACCGCAAGCACATCGGCGAGATCGGGGCGCGCTCGGTGAGCAAGGGCCGCTCGGCCGAGCAGCAGGGATTCTTCATGAAGGCCACCGCCTCGCTGGTTGGGGCGGGCGGCGCGATCGAACTGCCCAGGGGTTCGGCTCGGCGCTTTGACCACGAGTCCGAACTGGCGGTGATCATTGGCCGCCGCGCGCGCAACGTGCCGCGCACCGAGGCCATGCAGTACGTGTTCGGCTACAGCTGCCTCATCGACGTGACGATGCGCATCGAGCCCGGCGTCGCCGAGGAGGAGCGCGTGACGCGCAAATCCTTCGAAACCTTCACGCCCCTGGGCCCGTGGATCGTGACCGCCGACGAAGTGCCCGCCCCGCAGGCGTTGCGCAACCAGCTCTGGGTCAACGGCCAGCCCAGGCAGGATGCCAACACGCGCGACATGATCGTGGACATTGCGGCGCTGATCGAGCTCGTCTCTTCGGTCATGACGCTCAACCCGGGCGACGTGATCGCGAGCGGCACCCCCGAAGGCGTGGGGCCGATCGTGCCCGGCGACGCGGTGCGCATCGCGATCGAGTCGGTCGGCGAAATGACGCTCCCCGTGCGCGAGGCAGCGGGGTTCTCGCCCCGCCGCTTCTGACCGCCACGCTGGCATGACCTTCACTCCGGTGCTGGTGGCCGGCGGAGGCCCCGTCGGTCTCGCGCTGGCCGGCGATTTGGGCTGGCGTGGCGCGGCCTGCACGCTGATCGATTCGGGCGATGGGGCGATCTACCAGGCCAAGATGGACATGGTCGGCATCCGCACGATGGAATATTGCCGCCGCTGGGGCATCGTGCCGTGGGTTGAGGAGGCCGGCTATAACCGGGACTACCCGCAGGACTGCGTCTGGGTCACGAGCCTCACGGGATGGGAACTGGGCCGCGAGCAGTTCCCCAAGCCAAGCGAGGCGCGTGCGCCGGCCGAAAGCCCGCAGACGCGCGAGCGCTGCCCGCAGAATTTCTTCGACCCGGTGCTGGCTCGCTTCGCCGGGCAATTCCCCGGCGTGTCGATGCGCTATCGCACCACCCTGGCGGCGTTCGAGGAGCGCGCGGATCGCGTCGTGGCAACACTCCGCAACGAAGTGGACGGCAGCGAGGAGTCCATCGAGTGTGCCTACCTCGTCGGCTGCGACGGGGGTGCGAGCACCGTGCGCCAGGGGCTCGGCATCACGATGAGCGGCACGCCCACGCTTACCCATACCACCAACGTCATCTTCCGCTGCGAAGGGCTGGAAGAGCTGCACGACAAGGCGCCTGCGTACCGCTTCATCTTCATCGGCCCGGAAGGCACCTGGGCCACGTTGGTGGCCATCAACGGCCGCGACCAGTGGCGCTTCTCGCTGGTGGGCGACGCGCAGAAGCGCACTCTGTCAGAAGACGAACTGCGGCAGGCCATCGTGCGCGCCATGGGGCGCAAGTTCGAATTCGAGATCCTGTCGGTGCTGCCGTGGGTGCGCCGGCAACTGGTGGCCGAGCATTACGGTACGCGGCGCGTGTTCATCGCCGGCGACGCGGCGCACCTCACTTCGCCCACCGGTGGTTTCGGCATGAACACCGGCATCCAGGATTCAGTCAACCTCGCCTGGAAACTTGCCGCGTGCCTCGAGGGATGGGGCGGGGAGCGGCTGCTCGCTTCCTACGAGATCGAGTGCCGGCCGGTGGGAATCCGCAACGTCGCCGAGGCCACCGGCAACCTCGAGCGCATGCTCTCGCCGCGCGTCACTTCGGTGCCGCCGGCAATGTTCGACACAGGTAGCGATGGCGACCGCGCGCGCAAGGCATTCGGTGATGCCTATACCGAAATGATGCGCCGCGAATGGTTCTCGAACGGCATCCACCTGGGCTACATGTACGAGGGCTCCCCCGTGATCGTCCCCGACGGTACCCCGCAGCCGCCCGACGAGGTGTCGACCTACCGGCCGACGGCCCGGCCCGGTTCTCGCGCCCCGCATGCATGGCTGGAGGATGGGCGCTCGATCCTCGACCTGTTCGGCAAGGCGTTCGTGCTGCTGCGCTTCGGCACGCGGCCTGCGCCTGCCGCGAACCTCGTCGCGGCGGCGGCCGCGCGCAAGGTTCCTCTTGAAGTGTTCGACATAGCGCAGGCGCATGCCGCGCGCGTTTACGAAAAGTCACTTGTGCTGGTGCGCCCCGATGGGCAGGTGTGCTGGCGCGACGATGTCGAGCCCCGGGATGCATTGGCGCTGATCGACATAATCCGCGGCGTGTAAGTGCGCCAGCGCACGCTGCCCGCCCAGGGTTTTCTCCGCCAGGGCCGACACCCTGACAGATATGGATTACAGGGGAAACTCCTCCCCTCCGTGGCCAACTGGGGCGCTTGTCCCACAGATTCGGCTCCGGCCGGCCGATAAAGTGCGGTCATGGACTCGAACCGCAAACTTCTCCCGGCGTTGGTCGCCACGGTAGCGCTGCTCGCCAGCGCCGGCGCCTTTGCGCAAACGATCTACAAGCAGGTCGATGCGAACGGGCGCGTGACATTCACCGATCGCCCCAGCGCCGATGCGCGGGTCGTGGCGAGCTACGAGTCGCCCCGGGCGCACGCGCAGGAGGATGGAAGGCAGAGCCGTTACCCGGAAGTGCAATACCCGGATAACCGGCGCGCGGAAGATCTCCGTCCGTCCGCTGCCTTGTATCCCGACGTTTTCCCGGCTCCGCGTCAAGCGGAGTCCTTCGCCCAGGGCGGCAATGACATGCGCCAGCAGCGCTCCTCCGAGGACGCGGCCGCGCGCATGGTCGAATCGCCCGCGTGGCAGGACTCCACGCCGGGGCGGGAGATCGAGCGTGCAGTATTCACTGCCGCCACCCTTGCCACGCCGGACGCCGCCCAGATCGATTTCATGGAATCCGCGCGGCGCGCCCGGCAGGAAGCCACGTACCGGGAGGCTGCGCCGATCCTGGTGGTCCACGACGCCCCTCGCGCCACTTACGCTGCCCCGGCCTCCACCAAGCGCGCAATGTCTTCGTTTTACATTCTGTGGGCCGGGGCGTTCCTCGTCCTCGCTGCGGGCCTGCTGTACGTCGGCTGGCAGGTGATCCGCCTCGTCCTCGGGAGCTCGTTTCCGCGCTGGCACGTCGGCGGCGCCTGAGCGCGACAACGCCGCGCGCCGAACAAGGCTGCTGTGTGCGCAAGCGCACCGCTGGGTGTGCTCCATGCGGTCAAGCTGGTTCTTGCCTGAGCCAACCCGGATCCACCGATGAAAAACCGCAACGAACGGCGCGACCCGCGCCCCATCCTTTGTGCCGTGTTGGTTTGCCTTGCTCTAGGTGGATGCGAGTCGGCCCGGTTGCCCTTCGGCGCCGGTACCGGTCCCACCCCGCAGTTACCGCCGCCGGACTCTTCCCTGATACCCACGGTCCATATTGCACCGGCCGATCCCTGGCCCGAGGGATCGGGGCCCACTGCCGCACCCGGCCTCGCGGTCGCGGCATTCGCGCGGGGCCTCGACCATCCCCGCTGGCTGTATGTGCTCCCCAACGGCGACGTGCTGGTGGCGGAAACCAACGCGCCGCCCAAGCCCGACGATGGCAAGGGCATCAAGGGTTGGATCATGAAGTAGGTCATGCATCGGGCGGGGGCGGTCACGCCGAGCGCCAACCGCATCACCCTGCTGCGCGACGCCGATGATGATGGGGTGGCCGAAACCCGCAGTGTGTTCCTGGCCGGACTTAATTCGCCGTTCGGCATGGCCCTGACAGGCAGCGATTTGTTCGTCGCCAATACCGACGCGATCATGCGCTACCGCTATGTCGAAGGCAGCCTGCAACTCGATCCCGCAGGCACCCGGGTCACCGAGCTTCCCGCCGGCACCATCAATCATCACTGGACCAAGAACGTTATCGCCAGCCGGGACGCCAAGCGCCTGTATGCGACGGTGGGCTCGAACAGCAACGTTGCCGAAAACGGCATGGTCAACGAGGCGGGCCGCGCGGCGATCATGGAGATCGATACCGCCACCGGCGCTTCGCGGTTGTACGCCACGGGCCTGCGCAACCCCAATGGCATGGGATGGCAACCCGAATCGGGCGGGTTGTGGACGGTGGTCAACGAGCGCGACGAGCTGGGCAGCGACCTCGTGCCCGATTACCTCACCGAGGTGCGACAAGACGGATTCTACGGCTGGCCCTACAGCTATTACGGCAGCCATGTGGATGAGCGCGTCAAGCCGCAGCGTCCGGACCTCGTGGCCACCGCCCGCGTGCCCGACTACGCGCTCGGCACCCACGTCGCGCCCCTGGGGCTGGCCTTCTATGAGGGCAAGCTGCTGCCTGCGAAGTATGCCAACGGCGCGTTCATCGGCGAGCACGGCTCGTGGAACCGTCGGCCGCGCAGCGGTTACCGCGTGGTGTTCGTGGCTTTCTCCCAGGGTCGCCCATCGGGAGCTCCGGAGGACGTGCTCACCGGGTTCGTCGACGCCGATGGCAACGCGCGGGGCCGGCCCGTGGGGGTGGCAGTGGATGCCCGCGGTGCGGTACTGGTAGCCGACGACGTGGGGAACGTCATCTGGCGCGTCACCCCGGCGGCGGCCCGGACGGCGACGGCGCGCTAGAAGTTCAGAGCTGCAGGCCGAACAAGCTCGCGGCTTTCTCGGCCGCTTTCTCAGTCCACGGACGCTCCTGCCACGCCTGCAGCGTTGCGCGACGTGCGCGCCCAAGGTCACGGACGAAGATGGTGGTCTGCTCGCGCGCGAATGCCGCGTCGTAGACGTTGAGGTTGGCTTCGTCGTTGAGGCGAAACGAGCGGTTGTCGAAGTTCGTCGATCCCACAGACACCAGCAGGGCGTCGACGACCATGACCTTGCAGTGGTACATCGTCGGCTGGTATTCGTACATTTCGGCGCCCGCTTCAAGCAGCGTGCCCCACAAGGCCCGCGACGCGGCCTTGACCACATGGGTGTCGGTGTGCGGGCCCGGCGTGATTATGCGCACCTTCACGCCGCGTTTCAGCGCGTCCACCAGCGCGCGAAGGGCAAGTTCGTCGGGCACGAAATAGGCGCTCGAAAGGTCGATCGAGCGCGATGCCGCGGTGATCGCCATGAGGTACATGAGTTGCATGCTTTCGCTGCCGCCCGAAGGCGAGCTGCTGAACATCTGCGCCGCGCTTTCGCCTGCCGGCGCAAGCTGGGGGAAATAATCAGGACCATGCAGGACCGTGCCGGTGACCTTGATCCAGTTGTCGAGGAACACCGCCTGCATCTGCGCAACCACCGGGCCCTCGACCCGGAAATGGGTGTCACGCCAGTGCTCCGGGTCTTCGGCGTCGCCGCTCCACAAGTCGGAAATCCCCACACCGCCGGTGAACGCAACGCGGCCGTCGGTCACCAGGACCTTGCGATGGGTGCGGTTGTTCATGCGCGCGAGGTTGTACCAGTGCGGCTTGTGGAACTTGCGCACTTGCACGCCGGCCTGCTCCATGCGGGCGAGCAGTTCGGGCTCCATCTTGCTGCTACCCACCCAGTCGAGAAGCACGTGTACCTGAACCCCGGCCTTTGCGCGCTCGGTCAGCGCGTCGGCGAACTCCTTGCCCACCGTCCCCGACCAGTAGATGTAGCTCTCGAAGGTAATGCTCTTCTGCGCGACGCGGATCGCCGCGAGCATCGACGGGAAGATCCGCTTCCCGTTGAGGAGCACTTCCACGCGGTTGCCGGGAACAATGGCCGGGCCAAGCAACACGCCCATGGCGCGGTTGAAGTCGGCGTCGGCGACGCTGTACAGGCGCTCGACTTTGCGGTCGATCTTCTTCTCGCCACTGGTGAAATTCAGGAACAGCACCACGGCGACCAGCGTCGCGACGAAGGTGATCAGGATGGCGGGCAGCATCGGACGGATATTCATTGCCTGGGGTATGTCGGTTTTCGCAAGCGAATGGTCCGCGCGTTATTCGCAAGGCTCGGTACGCTGGCGTACTGAATCGATATTTCTTCCGCGCGACGATTGCGTCAGCGGGGCCCAAAACCCTCCGCATGTTCCTTGCGCTTCAAAACAGGGCAGCACCCTCATCAACAGGAGATTTGAATATGAAGACAACACGCACCGATGACAGCGACGCGAATCGCGATCCGATTTCCGGCGCGCCGGGGTCACACCCGGTTGGAACGGGGCTGGGCGCGGCCGCCGGCGGCATGGCGGCAGGCGCTGCGGCAGGTACGGTAGCCGGGCCGGTCGGAACGCTCGTGGGCGCTGCGGCAGGGGCCATCATCGGCGGGCTCGCCGGCAAGGCCGTGGGCGAGGCGATCGACCCTACGGTCGAAGCGGCGTACTGGGAAAAGAATTACACCAGCGAGCCGTACTACGAGTCGGGCTACTCGTACGACGACTACTCGCCGGCCTATCGCACCGGTTACCTCGGGCGCAGCCGTCTCGCGGACCGTAGCTTCGACGATGTCGAGCGCGACCTTGAGACGGAATACAACCGCTCCAAGGGCAATTCGAACCTCGAGTGGGCCAAGGCCAAGCACGCCACGCGCGCGGCCTGGCACCGTGTCGAGCGCGCCCTGCCGGGCGACGCGGACGGCGACGGACGCTAAGAGGCGATCAGCGGGAATCAGCGGTGGGGGCGCGAGCCTCCGCCGCCGTCCGCTTCAGGCGAGACGGTATCGCTTGTAATACATGAGTACTTTTGGCACGTAGGCAACGGTCTCAGGGTAGGGCGGGATCTTGCGGCCGTACTTGAGAACGGCCCCTTCCCCGGCGTTATAAGCAGCGATAGTGAGGCGCATGTTGTTGTTGAACAGGCGCATGAGGTCGCTCAGGTAGCGCGCTCCCCCGAGGATGTTCTGCGACGGATCCATGCGGTTCTTGACGCCGTAGCGGGCTGCGGTATCGGGCATGAGCTGCATCAGCCCCACGGCGCCGGTGGAGGACAGTGCGTAGGGATTGAACGCCGACTCGGCGGTGATGACCGCACGGATCAGTGCCGCCGGCACCTTCGTCGCCCGAGCTGCCCGCTTGATGTGGCGCGTATAGCGGGACGGATCGCTTTCCACGTAATTGCGGGCGAGGAACAGCGGCGGTGTATCCGGGTAAATCTTTACCGGACGCGGGGCGGGCGGCGGTTGCACCGGGCCGGCCGCGACTGCCGTTCCAGCGCCATCCCGTGCCTGCGCGCGCCCCTCGATCTCGATGGATGACTGCACCGCGACCTGGTAGTCCGGCCGGCGGGTGATCTCCGCGTACGTTTCGGTAGCTTGCGAGTTGATGCGGTGGATGACCACCGTTCCCGCTCCGCTGGTGGCTGCGACCAGGGCCAACATGATTGCTCTTCTTTTCAAGACCATCTCCTTTGCTCCGTCTCATCGACAGGGGGTGGCAATAGCCACCCGGTTTGGTCTCCCCTTTTCCTACGCCGCGATTGCGCGCGGATGTCCTTCCTGAAGCATTGCCGCGGGATGGGCACCGGCGGCTCGAGTGACATCGGCATCCAGGCAGGCCTGCACCACATCGCCTGAAACCGTTTCGTGCTCGAGCAGTTCGGCCGTGAGGAGCTCGAGGGCCCCGCGATGCGCGAGCAGGAGCTCGGCGCAACGGCTTTCCACTTCTTTGGTGATCTGGCGCGCCTCGACGATCGCCTCGGCGTGCACTCCCTGCCTTTCCTGCTCGGGCAGCCCGGCATAGCTGAACGGCCCGATGGCGCTCGAAAACCCGAACTCCGTCACCATGCGGAACGCCATGCGTGAAACATGCTCGAGGTCGTTGGCTGCGCCGGTCGAGGCGGTCTTGAGCACCAGCGCCTCGGCGCCGCGGCCGCCCAGCAGCATGGTCATGCGATTGCGCACCTCGGGCTCGCTTTGCAGCGTGGCATCGTGCTCGCGCGTGACGAGCGTCACGCCCAGGGCGCGGCCGCGCTTGAGGATGCTGACTTTCTCGACCACGCCTACCGCGAGCAGCTTGGCGAGGACCGCGTGGCCGGCCTCGTGCACGGCGATACGCTCGCGCTCCTCGGGTGCCATGGCCGCTTGTCCGGCGCTGCTGGGCCCGCCCATGAGGGTTTGCTCAAGCGTGCGCTGGAAGTACTCCTGGGTGACCGCCGGCGCGTCTTCCTTGGCTGCCAGGAGTGCTGCCGCGTTGACGGCGTTGGCGATCGACGCGGGCGACAGCCCGGCCGACATGCGCGCGAGCTGGCGGAAACCCGGTTCCCCGGCGGTGCGCAGCGTCCTGGCATAGACGCGGAACAGCGCCTCGCGCTCGTCCACGTCGGGCAGGCCCAGGTGGCACGTACGGTTGAAACGGCCCGGCCGGATCAGCGCCGGATCGAGGTTGTTCACGTTGTTGGTCGCGCCGAGCACCACGATGCCCGAGCCGGACTCGAACCCGTCGAGCTCGACCAGCAGCGTGTTGATGATGCGGTTGTTCTCGGTCTCTGCTCCCGAGCTGCCGCCGGAGCGCTTGCCCAGGCCGTCGATCTCGTCGATGAAGATCACGCAGGGCGATTGCTTGCGCGCGAGCTCGAACAGTTTCTTGACCCGGCGCACACCGACGCCGAGGAACATGTCGCTGAAGTCCGCGCCCGACAATGCGATGAACGGCACGCCGGCCTCGCCCGCCACGGCACGCGCGAGCATGGTCTTGCCGGCGCCGAAGTGGCCCTCGAGGATGACGCCCTTGGGCGCTTTGGCGCCGATGTCGGCGAATTTTTTCGGATGCTTCAGGTAGGCGACGATGTCCTGCAGCGCGTCCTTGGCTTCCTCGACGCCGATCACGTCCTTGAACCGCGTCGTCGGCTTGTTCGCAGTCTTGAACTGCCCGCCCATGCCGCGCATGGGGTTCATCTGCAGGATCAGGAACAGGATCAGAAGCGGCCCGAGGAGGGTGAGGAGGACCGGGCTCAGGTTGCGTCCGAGCACGCCCAGGGGCGTGGCCGGCGGCTGGACATTGCCCAGGGCGAACACCGCGGGCGCGGTGCCGGCGAGCTTTTCCTTCAGTGCTTCGGCGACGAGGGCGCGCTGGGTGTCCGTGCGAACGTAGTAGCGCGACCCGTCGGCGCGGGCGACCAAGGCATATTCGTTCGACAACCCGATGCTGCGCGCGTTGCCGGTGCGCACGTCCTGCGCCATCGCGGAGAAATCGCGCTCGGTGGCAAAGTACGCGGCGGAATCCTGCTCCATCGCCACCGCCACCTGGTTACGGCCCGGCTCATCGGCTGTGATGGTGAACCATACCATCAGGCCGGAGGCCACCAAGGCCATCGCGATGCCGGCGGCCTTGAGATATTTCTTGTTGCTGAAAATCTGTTTTAACAATGCCTGTCCTCATGCGCCGGTACTGCGGCGCTCGCGCTACCAAGGGTGAATTCGGCGAATCGTGATGTGAGGCCGGCGCTGCCAGGCTTCGACAAAGAGGTGTCCGGAGGGCCCTGCGGGGACGGTCTCGCGAACTGCCAGTTACGTTGCGAAATTCTCGGATTACGGCGCGGGATGAAGCGCGCCAGCAAGCGAGGTGGATCATAAGCGCTGGCGTGGCGTCAGACAAGGATTACACGGCAATGGCGTGTTATCTGACACGCCACGTAGGACAAACACTTACAGGATGGGGGGGATTGTAGGCGCGATGGACCTGCAAGAGGGCACTGCAAGGGCGCCGACGCAGCATAGCGCTGACCGACGCCCACGTAAATCGCACGCAGGTAGGCAGCTTGGCCGACGCCATGCGCGAATCGGCAACAATAAAAAAGGGGCGCCGCAGCGCCCCTCCATGCGTGCTTCACGCACGCGTCGTCACTGCCTTCGTCAGGCGGAGATCATGCCCGGCGCGCCATGGGCACCACCGTAGTGGGAGCCGGTTTGGACTTGGCGGCGGCCTGCGCAGCGATGCGCTGTTCGCGGATCAGCTGCGCGAAGCGCTTCTTGAGATCGGTGCTGAAGGAGGGCGTGTAGTGAAACCTCTTGTCGGTGATTCTGTGCATGTGGCTACCTCTTCGTTACTGTGTGGCGCATGTCGCGCCAGCGAGGACTGGATAGTCTGCCAAAACCGCGCCCGAATCCGTACGTTAGGCAACATTGCGCCGATCCGCACGGTCCAATCGCGGGCCGCTCACTCGCGGGCTACTGTGAGCGGGCGTACAGATGCCCGCCGCGATGGCCGCTAAAGTGCAGTCATGAAACCAAATCTTGTTTTCGCTGCGGTTCTGGCCGCAGCGCTCACCCCGATGCTGGCTGGATGCGACCGGAACGATGGGACTCGGGTGGTCGCCGTTTCCAACGGCCAGCCCTCGCAGGAGATCCTGACGGCCGGCCCCACGCAGTCCGGAACCGTCAAGGACCCCTCTTTGCCCGACGCGGCCGCCGTGTTCGCAGCGCAGGACGCCGAAGGGCGGCGCCAAGCGACGATTGCGGCGGAGCAAAAGGCGGTGGCGCCCCTTCTTGGCGAATCGCAACCCCAAGCCACGTCCTCCGCGGTTACGCCCGAGCCAGCGACGCTTCCTAAGGTCGCGCCTGCTGCCGCCGTCGGTCCGATCGACGCTCCCGGAGCGACCAAGCTCAACTAGGCCGCGGCGCTGTTTTTTGGGGGGCGGCAGTGCGCGACCCTCATTGCCGGTGATCGAGCCAAATCGCCCATATGGGCTAGATCGATCGAGGGGCCGCGGTATTTGGATCGCTGCGTGTGTTTGATATCGAACGAAAAAAGGCTACGTGCGTGGTATCCTGAATCGGTAGCAAGCGCCGGAGGCCGATCATTCGATTGCCTCAGCGAAGCGCCAGGAGAGGACCGTCCGGTGAATAGAAAGCTTCTTGCGGTTCCCATGCTCGTCCTCGCCCAATCTGTGGCGGCCCAGGCGCCACCGCCCGCCGGCGGCCAGCTCCAGCAGATCCCGCCGGCGCCCACGCTGCAGCGGTCGATTCCCGAAATCCGCATTGAGCGCGGCACCCCTGCGGGAACTCCGCTTGCCGACAGTGCCCGCATCCGGGTCGATTCGCTGCGCATTACCGGGGCGACAGTGATCCCGGAAAGCGAGTTGATCGCGGCCGCCGAACTAACGCCTGGCAAGGAAATGAGCCTCGCGGAACTGCGCGCCATGGCCGCGCGGGTTTCCGACTACTACCATCGCAAGGGCTATATCGTCGCGCAGGCCTACCTGCCCGCGCAGGACGTCAATGCGGGAACTGTAACGATTGCCGTCCTCGAGGGCCGCTACGGCGCCGTATCGTTGCGCAATAGCAGCGCGCTCGCGGACAACGTCGCCAATGGATTGCTCTCCGGTCTTAACCGCGGCCAGACGATTTCGCTTGATCCGCTCGAACGACGCCTGCTTCTCTTGTCCGACCTTCCCGGTGTCGTGGTGCGCTCGACCCTGGTGCCGGGTGCCGAGGTCGGCGCGTCGGACCTCATCGTCGATGTCACCCCCGGAAGGCGTGTCACGGGCAGCGTCGAGGCCGACAATGCCGGTAACCGCTATACCGGCGAGTACCGCCTCGGCGGCACGGTGAACATCAACGAGATCCTCGGTCAGGGTGATGTGTTGTCGCTGCGCGGGTTGACCGCCAGGGGCCTGAACTACGGGCGCATTTCCTACGAGATGCAGGCCGGGCAGGGCCGCGTGGGCGTGGCCTACACGGCGCTGGACTACCGGCTTGGGCGCGAGTTCGCCAGCCTGCGCGCGCGCGGCACGGCGCAGATCGCGAGCGTTTACGGGAGCTACCCCATCATCCGCTCGCGCAGCAACAACCTGTTCGCGCTCGTCGGGTTCGACGCCAAGAAGTTCCAGGACAGGGTCGACTCGACCGGCGGCGTGACCGACCGCAAGATAGGCGTCTTCCTCGCAAGCCTTTACGGTGACCACCGCGACCGGCTGGGCGGCGGGGGATTCATGAGTTATTCGCTCGGCGTGAGCTCCGGTGTGCTCGACATAGAAACGCCGGCCGCGCGCACCATAGACGACGCCACGGCGCGCACCAACGGCCATTACAGCAAGATCGCTTTTCACGTCCTGCGGCTGCAAAACCTCGGCGGGCCGTTCACGCTCTACGGTTCGCTCCGCGGCCAGTTCGCCTCCAAGAACCTCGACATCTCTGAAAAGATGGAACTCGGCGGCGTCTACGCGGTGCGCGCTTATCCCGAAGGCGAGGCCTACGCTGACGAAGGCTACGTGGCGACGGCGGAACTGAGGATGCTGCTGCCCAAATTCGCCGAGCGCATGCCCGGCCAGATGTACCTGGTCGGTTTCGTCGACACCGGCAGCGTGACCATCAACAAGAATCCCTGGGTGGCGGGGCAGAACAGCCGCACCCTGAGCGCCGCGGGCATCGGGCTCACCTGGGCGGACTACAACAACTTCGCGGTCAAGGCGTACTGGGCCCACAAGTTGGGCAACGCGGTCGCGACATCGGCACCGGACGCGAAGAGCCGCTTCTGGATCCAGGGCGTCAAGTACTTTTGAGGTAGCCCCACGCGGCCGGAAGCCTCGACCGGCCGGCGGGAAGTTGTTCGCATGGTTCAATGTTCGGTGCCGAACAGACGCTCCCCGGGGTGAGCGCGCACCGTGAAGTCCCCTCTTCAGGGACTCAGGGAGCTCACTATGAACCGCACCGAACGCAGCAAGCTTTCCGCGCGCCCGCATTTGCGCGCACGTATACGCGCAAGTTTCACCCTCGGAGTGATCGCAGGCTCCGTCATGCTTGCGTTCGGAACCAGCGTACATGCCCTGCCCACAGGCGGCGCGGTGTCGGCGGGCAGCGCGACGATTGCGGCCACCCCGGGCAAGACGACCATCAACCAGGCGAGCCAGAACACGGCGATCAACTGGCAGGCGTTCAGCATCGGCAAAACCGAGGCAGTGCAGTTCGTGCAGCCGAACGCGAGCGCTGTGGCGCTCAACCGCGTGCTGGGCCCGGATCCCTCGAGCATCCTCGGCAGCCTGTCGGCGAACGGCAAGGTGTTCCTGGTCAACCCGAACGGCATCCTCTTCGGCCAGGGCGCGCAGGTGAACGTGGGCGGATTGGTCGCGTCGACGCGCGGCATTACCGACGCCGATTTCATGGCCGGGCAGTACAAGTTTTCGGGGACCGGCGGCGGCACCGTCGTCAACCAGGGGACGATCATTGCCGATGGCGGCTATGTCGCCCTGCTCGGCGCGAGCGTCAGCAACCAGGGCGTGATTTCGGCCCGCCTTGGCACAGTGGTGCTGGCTGCCGGCAATGCGATGACGCTGGACGTCGCGGGCGACGGACTGCTCAGCCTCGCGGTGAACGAAGGCGCGGTGAACGCGCTGGTCGACAACGGCGGCCTGATCCGCGCCGATGGCGGGCAGGTGATGCTCACCGCGCAGGCCGCGGGCTCCCTTATGAGCGTGGTGAACAACACCGGCGTGATCCAGGCGAAGTCGATCGACACGCGTAACGGCACGATCAGGCTGCTGGGCGACATGCAGTCGGGCACCATCAACGTGGGCGGTACGCTGGATGTCTCCGGCAGCGGCGCGGGCCAGACCGGCGGGAGCGTTACGGCGACTGCGTACCACGTCGGCCTTTTTGGCGCGCAGATCAATGCTTCGGGCGACGCTGGCGGCGGCACGGTCCTGCTCGGTGGCGGCTTCCAGGGGAACAACCCGGGGGTGCAGAACGCCTCGGCCACTTACATGAGCGCCGATTCCACCATTCGCGCCGACGCCGTGACCAACGGCAACGGCGGCACAGTCGTGCTGTGGTCGAACGACTCGACACGCGCGTACGGCACCATTAGCGCGCGCGGCGGCGCGCAGAGCGGCGACGGCGGCATGATCGAGACCTCCGGCCATTTCCTCGACGTGGGGGGCATCAGGATCGACGCCAGTGCGCAGATCGGCAATGCAGGCACGTGGCTGCTCGACCCGTCCGACGTAACGATTTCCGCAGCGGCGACGTCAAACGGCTCGGAGGCCGGCGGAGTATTCACACCTAGCTCCGGCGCAAACGCTTCCAACATCAATGCCGGTGAACTCCTGGTCCTCCTGAACGGCGGCACCAACGTGACTGTCACCACCACAAACACGGGCGCCGCTGGCACTGGGACTGGCCTGATCAACGTCAACGCGCCGCTCACCTGGACGCGGACGGCAGCCCAGAGCAAGACGACGCTGACTTTGAACGCCGCCGGGGATGTCAACCTCAACGAGGTAATCACCGCCACCGGCGGAAACCTGGTGGTGTGTTGTGGACGCGATATCACTGTGGCAGCGGGTGCGGGTTCGCGCATCACGACGACCAATGGCAGCGTCCTGTTGAGCGCCGGGCGCGACGTCAACATCAACGGGGCGACGACGACGACCGACGGAAACTTCGCCATGTGCGCCGGACGCGACATTCACGTGAATGCCGCCATGACCATGACCCGGGGCACCACGGTCGCCGCCGAGTCGCTCGCAAGCCTCGGTGTGAGGCAGGGCCTGACGTTCAGCGCAGGCACGGCCGCGACCGGACCGGGCGTTGCCGGCGGCGGCGGCGCGGTGGATCTACAGCCCCCCGGTGGCACCATTACCGTGACTCAAGGGGGCGCGCCTGGAACGGCCGCGCCGGTGTTCATCATCTACAACCCTCTCAACTACACGTCGCCGACAACAAATTTTGCCGGCAGCTTCACCGCGGGCACGCCGATCACCGTGCAAAGGCTGGTGTTTCCGGACGGGGCCAGCAAGGTGTTCGACGGCACGACCAGCGCGACCTTCAGCTCGCTGAAGGCTGACTCGGCCGGCATTCTTCCCGTCGGCGTGACGCTGGCGGGCACGGGCACGTTCGACACTTCCGCCGTAGGGGTAGGAAAGATCATTACGTTCACAGGGCTCACTCTCGGCGGGCCTAGCAGTGCCAGCTTTGCACTGCCCGTAGCCTGCTGCGCACCAGCCATCGGGAGGACCACCGGCAATATCACCGCGGTGGCCGTGGTGCCGGTCGTGGTGCCGGTCGTGGCGCCGGTCGTGGCGCCGGTCGTGGTGCCGGTCGTGGTGCCGGTCGTGGCGCCGGTCGTGGTGTCGCCGATCGTGGTCGCGCCGGGTGGCGTGGCGCCCGTTGTCGTGGCGCCAGGAGTGGTCGCTCCGGTGGTGGCCGCTCCGGTGGTGGTCGCTCCGGGGGTCGTTGCGCCCGGGGTGGACACCCCGGAAATCGGCCCCCTCGCGGTCGTGGCGCCAGGGGTCGCCCCGAGTGAGTTCGGCCCGGAGATTCTATTCGTCCCCGGACTCGCAATGGCCGCGCTGCCCGCAGTCGGCCTGCCTGGCCTCAATCTCCTGGTGGTGGGCGAAGGCGTGGCCATGCCGCCGATTGTGGTGGCCACGGTGGTCCCGCCCCCGCCGATTCTTGCGCCGGTCTTTGTCGCCCCGCCGCCAGTCGTCGTCCCACCTCCACCCGTCTTCGTGCCGCCGTTCGTGCCGCGTCGCGACCGCAATTAGGCGCGCGTTTCGGCGCGGCGTTGCAGAGTAGGCTGCCCGCAGCCTGCCTGGGGAGAAGACGATGCCTGCATTGTCGAGACTGAATGTCCCCGCATGGGCCGCTGGCGCCTGCCTTGCGCTCGCGGGCTGCGCCGGGACCGGCCTCAGCGTGCCGGAGCTGAACGTGGTCTTGAGCGGGGTGAACGAAGTTCCGCCCAACCGTTCCGCGGCCGCAGGCAAGGGGACGTTCTGGGTCCACTCGGACCGCACCCTCAACGGGCTGCTCGAAACCAGCGGTATGCAGAGCACCGCGGCCAACCTCTACCTCGGCGGGCCCGGCGTGACGGGGCCGGTGGTGCTGCAAATGATCCGTAACAGCAGCGTGGGACCGGTAGCGATGGAGCACGCGCCGGTCAGCGGGGCGAGTTGGTCGGTCCCGCGCAGTGCGCGCCTCGATGAGGAGCAATACCGGGCCCTGCTTGCCGGCGAGATGTATGTCAACGTGCACAGCGCCCGCTACCCGGAGGGCGAGGTGCGCGGGCAGATCAAGCCATGATTTTCCGGTATTGGAAAACGCACTGGCGCCATTGCCGCGCCGCCATTAGGTCTTGAAATTTGAATGTTTGTCTTTCTTGGCGCTTCTCTGGAGTGTGCTTGCAACTGCAGGCCTAGCGCCCCGCTTGCCGCCGCGTCTGGTGCCGCGTCGGGTAGAGGTCGGTGGTCACCGTTTCCATCGCCGCGCTGACGTCGGCAAACGGGTTGTTTTTGCAGTAGCGCTCGACTGCGCGCAGGACCTGCTCGAAGTC
>JBBQCV010000050.1:0-20418 GCA_038319115.1 Burkholderiales bacterium
ACGAGGTAATCGCGCTCGAACGCGCGGCGCGCCTCGTCCAGCGGCGTGAGCGAGCTTTCGGCGTGGTCGATCGCCTGGCGCACCAGCGAAGCCGGCACGACCTCGGTGGTGGCGAGCGCCACCGACTGCTCCACCACGTTGAGGAGCTGGCGCACGTTGCCCGGCCACGGCGCGGCGATCAGCAGTTCCAACGCCTCGGGCGAGAAGGCCTGGGCGCGCTTCTGGTAGCGCTCGGCGAGGCGCTTGAGGAAATGCCCGGCGAGCAGCGGGATGTCCTCGCGCCGCTCGGCCAGCGTCGGGACCACCAGCTTCACCACATTGAGCCGGTAGTAGAGGTCTTCACGGAACTCGCCCGAGGCGATGCGCTCCTCGAGCTTGCGATGGGTGGCCGACACGATGCGCACGTCCACCGCGACCGATTCGTTGGCGCCCACGGCGCGCACGGTGCGGTCCTCCAGCGCGCGCAAGAGCTTCACCTGCAGCGCGGGCGGCATGTCGCCCACCTCGTCGAGGAACAGCGTGCCGCCTTCGGCCGCCTGGAACAGGCCGCGCCGGTCCTGCGTGGCGCCGGTGAAAGAGCCCTTCTTGTGGCCGAACAGCTCGGTCTCGAGCAGGCCTTCGGGAATCGCACCGCAATTGACCGCCACGAAAGGCTTGTCGCGCCGGCGGCTGGCGCGATGCACCGCGCGCGCGATCAGTTCCTTGCCCGTGCCGCTGGGCCCGAAGATGCAGACGCTGGCATCGGATTGCGCCACCAGCTGCGCCTGCGAGAGCAGGTGCTCGATGAGGGCCGAGCGCGTGACGATCTCGGCGCGCCAGTCCCCCGGCGCTCCCGCCTCGCCCGGGGCAAGGCGCAAGGCGTCGGCCACGGTATCGGTGAGCACCTTGCTGTCGAAAGGCTTGGTGAGGAAGCTGAACACGCCGCGTCGCGTGGCGGCGACGGCTTCGGGAATCGTGCCGTGCGCGGTGAGGATCACCACCGGCAGCGATGGCGCCTGGCGGTGGATGGCATCGAAGAGCGCCATGCCGTCCATGCCGCGCATGCGCAGGTCGGTCACGATCGCCGCGGGCCGGACGGCCGCGAAACTCGCCAGCGCCGCCTCCGCCGATTCGACTGCCGTGACCTCGTACCCCGCCGCCACCAGGCGCATCGAGATGAGCTGCAGCAAGTCGGCGTCGTCGTCGACCAGCAGGATGCGCGCCGCAGTGGTCATTGCCTGCCCCCCGCGTTCGCGCGCTGGCGTTCCTCGCGCCGCAGGATGGAGCGGTCGATCGACTTCATGGCCTCGATCTGCTCGCGCAGCGCCTCCTGCTTGCGCAACTCGGCTTTTTCGGTCCGCTGCCGTTCGGCCACCTGCGCGTGCAGCAGCGAAGCGAGATCAACCAGCGGCCGGTCGGGGCCCGGGCTTGCATTTGCGACCAGGGGCTCGAGCAGCGCAAGCGCGCGCGCGTCGTCGCGCAGCCCGGCCGCCGGCTGCGCGTACAACCCGCCGAGTTTGAGCCGTGCATACGGCGTGGCGGCGCGGCCGAACGCGGCCGTCGACTGGGACAGTTCACGCTTTTGTTCGCCTGCCCCGGCGCGCGCAACCGCGGCGAAATAGCTCACCAGCTCGCCTGCGCGCGTGTCGGCAGTCACCTCGCGAGGCGCCTCGCTGGCTATGGGCCGCGGCGGCGCGGCCACGGGTGGCGTGGCGACGGGCGGCGCGGCCGAGCACGCCGCGAGCATCCCTGCCGCGAGCGCGGCGGCGGGGAAGCGCGCCTTCACGCCGGCCCGCCCGACTGGCGCGGCAGCATCACGCTGAAGCGCGATCCGCGGGCGTCGGAGGCCACGCCTATGGTGCCGCCATGCGCCTGCACGAACTCACGCGCGATCGCCAGGCCCAGGCCGCTTCCCTCGATGCGTCCCTGGCCCTGCGTGCGGCCGCGAAAGAAGGTGTCGAAAATCGAGCGGCGTTCGTCGGGCGGCACGCCCGGGCCGTTGTCGATCACGTCGACGTTGACCGAGCCGGCCTGCTCGGTGAGCACCAGCGCGATCCTGCCGCCCTCGGGGGTGAACTTGAGCGCGTTGCCAACCAGGTTGTCGAACACCGTGCGCAGCTTTTCGCCGTCGCCCTCGACGCTCGCGGGCGCGACAGCGAGCTCGACCGTCTGGTGCTTGGCCTGCGCTTCGAGCGCGTGCGCATCGGCCACTTCGCGCAGCAGCGCCTCGAGCCTGACCGGCTTTCGCTCGAGCGTGGCCGCGGCGTGCAGGGCGCGCTGGTAGTCGAGCAGCTCCTCGATCATGCGTTGCAGCCGCAGGCTGTTCTCGCGCAGGATCGCCACCACTTGCCGCTGTTGCGGTGCGAGCTTGCCGCCGACCTCGTCGTGCAGCAGCTCGGCGCCCTCGCGCAGCGCGGTCAACGGTGTCTTGAGCTCATGGGAGATGTGGCGCAGGAAGCGGTTCTTCTGCGCCTCGAGCTCGGTGAGGCGGCGCCTGAGCCAGTCGAGGCGCTCGCCCAGGTCCTGCAGGTCGTCGGGGCCGGTCACCCGGATCGGGCGCGAGAAATCGGCGCTGCCGAGCTGGCGGATGGCGGCGTCGAGCTCGCGGATCGGGCGCGCGATGATGCGCGTGAGGACCAACGCGATGATCACCGCCAGCGCAATGGTCACGATGAGCAGGAGCGTCATGCGCGCGCGCACGGCTTCGGCGGCCGCGCGCAGGCGCTCGACTTCGCGGTCGGCAATGACATAGCTGATGGCGAGGACCTCGTAGGCGCTCTCGGCAAGGTCGCCGGCGCTGCGCCGCACCTGCTGCGCGTCGAGCGATCCAGTGCGCGGCGCGGTGAGCAGCGCGTAGAGGCTGCTCTCCTGCTCCACGGTGCGCCCGAGCGCGGCCACCTGCTCCCCGTCCAGCGGCAGGCGCGAGAGCTCCGCCGACACCAGCGCGAAGCTCTTGCGCACGCGCGCGTAGTCGGCCATGAGCTCGGGGTCGGCGAGCACCACGTACTGCTGCGCGATGCGCTCGATCGAGCTGATGCGGTTCACGAGCGAGCGGCTGGCGCGCGCGGCCTGCGCGGCGTTGAACACCGCGTTCTGCGCCTGCAGGGCGAGCCGCTCGGTGTTCCACGCCGAGAACATGAGCGCCATGGCAAGCGGCAGCGCCACCAGCAGGAAGCCCGCCACGAGCAGCTTGAGGAACGAGCGGGGGAAACTCTTTTGCGGCGGCTGAGCGGTGGATTGCGGGGTCATGCTGCCTATAATTGCACGATGAGCGAAACAGCCGACAGGACGGATGTCACGGGATCCCGGGTGTATCTCGTCGCGGCGGTGGCCGCCAACGGGGTCATCGGCGCCGCCAACCGCATGCCCTGGCACCTGCCCGGGGACCTCAAACATTTCAAGGCGCTGACCCTGGGTCATCCGGTGATCATGGGCCGCAAGACGTTCGAATCCATCGGCAGGCCGCTGCCCGGCCGCGAGAACATCGTGGTCAGCCGCCAGGCGGGGCTCGAGATCGGGGGGGCCAGCATCGCCTCTTCGATCGAGGGGGCGCTTGCGTTCTGCATTGGCGAACCGGTGGTTTTCGTGATCGGCGGGGCGGAGATCTACAAGGCCGCGCTGCCCTACGCCGACGGCCTCGTGATGACCGAGATCAGGAAAGACTTTGCCGGGGACACGAAGTTCCCCGACTTCGACCGTTCGGCGTTCCGCGAGACGCAGAGGAAGCCCCAGGCCGCGGCCGGCGGGCTCGACTTCGACTTCGTCATGTACGAGCGCGTAGCGGCACCGGCATCCGCCGCGGCGGCGCCGCCGGCCCTGCAGTTATAAGAAAATTGGGATACTAACTGCCACGACACCGGCTTTCCGCTTGACTCCGCGAAAACTAATCTTCGACTTTCAAGCCTTGCGAACGCAGTCGATGTAGTACTCCATCATGCCGTTGACGGGTTCTTCGACCAGGCCGTGGATGTCGGTCTCGAAGCCCGGGAACTTGCGGTTGAAGTCGCGCGCGAACTTGAGGTAGCTCACGATGGTCGCGTTGAAGCGCTCGCCGGGAATGAGCAACGGGATCCCGGGCGGATAGGGCGTGAGCAGAACGCTGGTCACGCGCCCCTCGAGCTCGTCGATCGGCACGCGGTCGATCTCGCGGTGGGCCATCGCCGCGAAGGCGTCCGAGGGCTTCATCGCCGGCTGCATGTCCGACAGGTACATCTCCGTGGTCACGCGGCCCACGTCGTTGGCCTTGTACATGCCGTGGATCTGGTCGGAGAGATCCCTGATGCCCAGGCGCTCGTAGCGCGGGAAGGCCTGGCAGAACTCGGGCAGCACGCGCCACAGCGGCTGGTTCTTGTCGTAGTCGTCCTTGAACTGCTGCAGCGCCGTGACCAGCGTATTCCAGCGGCCCTTGGTGATGCCGATGGTGAACATGATGAAGAACGAGTACAGGCCGGTCTTCTCTACGATGACGCCGTGCTCGGCGAGAAACCGGGTCACGATCGACGCGGGGATACCGGTCTTGGCGAACTTTCCGGATACGTCGAGCCCCGGCGTGAAGATGGTGGCCTTGATGGGATCGAGCATGTTGAAGCCGGACGCGAGATTGCCGAAGCCGTGCCACTTCTCGTTGGCCTTGAGGACCCATTCCTCGCGCGGCCCGATGCCTTCCAACGAGACCTTGTCCGGGCCCCAGACCTTGAACCACCAGTCCTTGCCCCACTCGGCGTCGACTTTCTTCATCGCGCGGCGGAAGTCGAGCGCCTCGATGATCGACTCCTCGACCAGCGCCGTGCCGCCGGGCGGCTCCATCATCGCCGCGGCCACGTCGCACGAGGCGATGATGGCGTACTGCGGGCTCGTCGAGGTATGCATCAGGTACGCCTCATTGAACGAGTGCCGGTCGAGCTTTCGCGTCTGCGATTCCTGCACGAGGATCTGGGAGGCCTGCGAGATGCCCGCCAGCAGCTTGTGCGTCGAGTGCGTGGCGAAAATCATCGCGTCCTTGGCGCGTGGCCGGTCGCGGCCGATGGCGTGCATGTTCTTGTAGAAGTCGTGGAAGGTCGCGTGCGGCAGCCAGGCCTCGTCGAAGTGCAGGGTCTCGATCGAGGAGTTCAGGGTTTCCTTGAGCATCTCGACGTTGTAGAGCACGCCGTCGTACGTGCTTTGCGTGATCGTGAGGATGCGGGGTTTCTTTCGCTTTGCGGCGCGCGCGAAGGGATTGGCCTCGATCTTCCTGGCGATGTTCTCGGGGCTGAATTCCTCCAGCGGGATCGGGCCGATGATGCCCAGGTGGTTGCGCTTGGGCGTGAGGAAAACCGGGATCGCGCCGGTCATGGTGATCGCATGCAGGATCGACACGTGGCAGTTGCGGTCGACCACCACGATGTCGTCCGGGGCGACGTTGGCATGCCAGACCATCTTGTTCGAGGTCGAGGTGCCGTTGGTCACGAAAAAGCAGTGGTCGGCGCCGAAGATGCGCGCGGCATTGCGCTCCGAAGCGGCGACCGGGCCGGTGTGGTCGAGCAGCTGGCCGAGCTCGTCCACCGCGTTGCAGACGTCGGCCCTGAGCATGTTCTCGCCGAAGAACTGGTGGAACATCTGCCCCACGGGGCTCTTGAGGAACGCCACGCCGCCGGAGTGCCCCGGGCAGTGCCACGAGTACGAGCCGTCCTGCGCGTAGTGGGTCAGCGCGCGGAAGAACGGCGGCGCCAGCCCGTCGAGGTAGGACTTCGCCTCGCGGATGATGTGGCGCGCGACGAACTCCGGCGTGTCCTCGAACATGTGGATGAACCCGTGCAGCTCCCTCAGGATGTCGTTCGGGATGTGGCGCGAGGTGCGCGTCTCGCCGTACAGGTAGATCGGGATGTCCAGGTTCTTGCGCCGGATCTCCTGGATGAACTTGCGCAGGTTCAGCACCGCGGGATCCACCTCCGGGCCCGGCGAGAACTCTTCGTCGTCGATCGACAGGATGAACGCCGAAGCGCGGCTTTGCTGCTGGGCGAACTGGGACAGGTCGCCATAGCCGGTCACCCCCAGGATCTCCATACCCTCTTCCTCGATGGCCTTGGCCAGCGCCCGGATGCCCAGGCCCGAGGTGTTCTCGGAGCGGAAGTCCTCGTCGATGATGACGATCGGAAAGCGGAACTTCATGTTGGCCTCAGATGCGGGGGAGGGTCACGCCGCGCTGACCCTGGTACTTGCCGCCGCGGTCCTTGTAGGACGTCTCGCAGACCTCGTCGGACTCGATGAAGAGCACCTGCGCCACGCCCTCGTTGGCGTAGATCTTGGCCGGCAGGGGGGTGGTATTCGAGAATTCGAGCGTCACGTGGCCCTCCCACTCGGGCTCGAGCGGGGTGACGTTGACGATGATGCCGCAGCGCGCATAGGTGGATTTGCCCAAGCAGATGGTAAGCACATTGCGCGGGATGCGGAAGTACTCGATCGTGCGGGCGAGCACGAAGGAGTTCGGCGGGATGATGCACACCGGACCCTTGAAGTCGACGAACGACTTGGGGTCGAACTCCTTGGGGTCGACGATGGTCGAGTTGATGTTGGTGAAGATCTTGAATTCGTCCGAGCAGCGGATGTCGTAGCCGTAGCTCGACGTGCCGTACGAGACGATGCGCTTGCCGTCAACCTCGCGTACCTGGCCGGATTCGAAGGGCTCGATCATCTTGTGGCTCTCGGCCATGCGCCGGATCCACTTGTCCGCCTTGATGCTCATGCGATCGGTTTCATCCTGTCGGGCCCGGCAATAGGTACGTAAAAGGTTCGCGATTTTACCCGTGTTGGGCTGCGAATCGGTGTTGGCTGGCGGTGCCCTACCAGAGGGCTTTCGGATTGTGTTCCAGGATCAGGCGGCCTCACGTGAGCAGTGCCGCCCGATCGAGTGCACGCCGGATCCCCGTTTGACCCCGCGCGCATCGCCGGTTCAGTGACCGTAGGCTTTCAGGATCGCCTGGCCTTCGGCGCCGGCCTTGGCCGCCCATTCGGCGGTCATCTTGCGGCCGATCTCGTTCAACTCGGCGGCAAGTTTGGGCGAAGGCTCGACGACTTTGATGCCTTTTGACACCAACACCTCCCGCGTCCTGGTGCTCTCGGCCTCGCTCTCCGCCCAGCCGCGTGTTTCCGCCGTCGCTGCCGCATCGCGCAGGGCCTTCTGGAGCGCCGGCTCGAGCTTGGCGAGGGACGCCTTGTGGACCATGATCACGTTCTGCGGCATGATCGCCTGGACGTTGTAAAAGTGCGTCGTCGTGTCCCACGTCTGGGTGTCGACGCCGCCGGCCGAAGAGTTGATCTGCGCATCGATCATGCCGGTGCGGAACGCCTGCGGAACCTCGGGTGCCGCGATCAGCACCGGGTTGGCGCCGGCCAACTCGGCAAGGCGCGAGGTGATCGCGCTGTAGGAACGCATCCTCAATCCCTTGAAATCGGCGAGCGAGTTCAGTTCCTTTTTGGTGTGAAACCCCGTCGGCGGCCAGGGCACCGAATAGAGCACCGCGATGCCCTGCGCATCCAGCCGCGCCTCGATGACCGGCTTGGCCGCCGTCCACAGTCGTCGCTGCTTTTCGTAGCTGTTGGCAAGGAAAGGGTTGGAGTCGAACGCGAATACGGCGGCCTCGTTGGACAGGATCGAGATCAGCACCTCGGCGATCGGCACCTGCCCGGTCTGCACCGCGCGCTTGATCTCCGGGTGCTTGATGAGCGAATTGGCCGGGTGCACCGTCAACTGCAGCTTGCCGCCGGTCGTTTTGGCGACGTCCGCGGCGAACTGGCGGACATTCTTGGTGTGGAAGTTGCTGTCCGGATACGGCGTGGGCATGTCCCACTTGGTCTGCGCGAAACTGGTGCCTGCGGCAAGCACAAGCGCGGCGCCTGCGGCGAACATGGCTCTGGTTGCGATCATGGTGCGGTCTCCTCCTGGGATTGCGCGATCAGCGCGTTGGCAAAGCGGAAAAAACGCGGTTTGAACGGCTGCGGCCCGCGCGACGAGTCTTCACGCCGCTGCCGGCTCGGCGGCCAGCTTGGGCGAAGGCTCCATGATCCCGGTGCCTTCCTTGATGCTCATGCGGTCGGTTTCATTCCGTCGAGCCCGGCAATAGGTACGTAGAAGGTTCGCGATTTTACCCGTGTTGGGCTGCGAATCGGTGTTGGAGCTTGGCGGTGCCCTACCAGACGGCTTTCGGATAGTGTTTCAGGATCAGGCGGTCCCGCGTGACCAGTGCCGCCCGATCAAGTGCCGCCTGGGCCACGATCAGGCGGTCGAACACATCCCGCGTCCACGACAACTCCAAGCCCAGTTCCGTGACCTCGGCCAGGGACCTGTCCTCGACAGTAAGGCCGATCCTGCGTTTGAGGTCCGCTACGATCGCGCCGGGCCGGACGGTGATCCGGCCGATCTCGTGCAGGTACTGGATTTCGAGCAGAACGATTGGACAAATCGAGAGCGGCTCGCGGTTGATCGCAGCCGCGGCGCGCGCACTCAGGCGTTCGGTGTCCCCTGCATAAAGCCACAACGCGACGTGCGTATCGACATAAGTGCTCATTTGAGGCGCTCATTTGAGCCGAGCGGCCCACTTCCTGCGCCACTTGGCTGCATCGAACGTCCTTGCCCTGTCCAGGCGCCCCCCGCCGCCCACGATCAAGCCGGGGCGTTTCACCAGGTTGGCGAGTTTGTCACGCGGCTCGGCGGGGACGATGCGCACCTTCTTTCCGCGCAATTCGACCTCCACCGGTACCCCGCTCGTGATCACGTTGTCGATCACGCGATAGAGATCCGCCCTCAGCTTTGTAGCGGAAATGACCATGGGATTTCCGGGATGAAGAACAGGATCCCATTCTAGGCCCGGTGCCGGGCGTACGCAATCACCTGGAAATGCGTACGTGGTCGACCCGGAGGCGCCCGCGGGCTACACCAGCACCTCGGCGCACTGGCGGTTCCTCGAGGACACGCCGCGCCTGACGCATGCGCCGCGCACCCCGAGCGGGGATATCGAGGAGCCGGTCGGACGCCCGTGCCGAAGCTACCAGGGCGTGATCAGTGGGATGCGCTCGCGCCCGTTGCGCCGGTAGGCGGCGAAATCGTGATCGAGGGTGAACACCCGCGAATCGCGGTGCAGCTCACTCATGCGCACCAGGCAGGCATCGGCAAAGCTCATCGGCGTGTCGGTGTATTTGTGCAGCAGCCGTAACGTGGCTTCGCGCTCGTCCTGAAAATCGAACCCGACTTCGAGCAAGCCCCGCTCGATGAGCGCAGCGAGCGCGTCGCACCCTCCGGAGACGCCTTGCAGCAGGTAAAACGCTTCCGACAGAACCGCTTCGCAGGTCAGCAGAGGCGCCAGTCGCGCCGCCAGTTGCGCTCGCGCCCAAGCATGCTGCCGGTCGCGCTTTCGCAGCGCCGCGACCAGCGGCCCCGCGTCAACGAGAACGAGAGCGGCCATAGCCGCGCAGCCGCGCCTTGTTCGACGCGAGGTCGGCCGGCGCCCGGTCATCCTCGATAACGAGATCCTGCATGCGGTCCCACACCGAGCCAACCGGGGTCTCCGCTCGCGCCAACCGCTCGCGCACGATTTCCGAGCGCGACACTCGGCGTGCGCGCGCGACGGCTTCTATCTCGGCGAGAAGGTGATCCTGGAGCTTGACGGTAACGGTGCGCAACGACATCCATCAATGGTAATACCAAGTTGCCAAATTGGCAATACGCCTGTGCGCCCGACATGATCTACCACCCGGTTCCCGACATCGCGTAACGAAGGCGCGAGGTGCGCGCATCACATCGAGCCCGAAGGCGGGGTTTGGTGATCGCCGCGATTGTCAATCGTGCGGCATGGGGGCCAACTACTCTCGAACTCGACGCCGCAAGCTCGTCGTTGGGGCTATGCAAACGGCCACAGGCGGGTGCCCGGGGAAAAGAGCAGGATCGATTTTCCTATCGCTTGATCGCGAACTCGACCGGAGGAATGCCACGCCCAGTGACCGCGCGGTCTGAGTAAAAGCTTGTCGAACGTTCCTAAGGTTTGGCTTCCCAAGGGTTGACAATCCGAACACCGGCCGCCTTGAAAGGCCCTATGTCCCGGGTCGCAACGGTAAATCCATGCACGGCCGTGATCGCCGCAATCTGGGCGTCCGCAACCGAGATGACGTGGCCGCGTTTCCTGGCGGTCGATACCAATGACGCGTAGGTTGTCGCCGCCTGCTTGTCGAATGGCAGGATCCGCTCGCCGAAAAGTTTTTCCAGCAATTCAGCCAGAGCGGCGCCCAGCCCCTTCTTGCGTTTGCCGGCGGGGAGAATTTCGATGCCGACCAGCAATTCCGAAAGGCTGGTCGCGGTCAGGTACAGGGTCTCGGCCGCCTGCCGGTCGAGCCACGCACGCACCGCTGGATCGCCGCTTTTCTTCATGGGCTCTGCGACGACGTTCGTGTCCAGTACGATCATTCAAATTTCGCCGGCTGGGTCGGCGCGGGATCCCTGGTCACTTTCAGTTCCAGGCCACCGAAGCGCTGGCCGAACGCCGCGAGTTCCGATCCTATCTTGAGGCGCGCTTCAGGGCGTACCGCCTGTTCCAGGATGGCGCGGATTTCGGCCTCGGTGCTGCGACCGCGCTGCGCGGCGCGCAGCTTGAGCGCGCGGTGAGTTTCCTCGGGCAAGTTTCGAACGGTGACGATAGGCATGTGACTGCACTCCGCTATTTATGCAGTCAATGCTATCAAAGTACAAAATGTGATGTCAACTATGCGCGCTACCGTGATCCGTTGCGCGGTGAGGTTCTGTTACTTGGCCGCGAACTCCACCGGAGGAATAACCCGCACTTTCCCAACCAGCTCGCGTCGCTCTCGAGCAGGCTAGCCAGCGTTCAGGCGGCTACTTGAAATGATAATTTCCCATGCCGAAGAGCCCGAGCAAGCCGATGACGATCAGGTAGAACGCGACGATGTAGTGGAGCAGCTTCGGCATGACCAGGATCAGGATGCCCGCGATCAGCGAGACCAGCGGGCCGATTCCCAGGGTGATGTTCATTTCTCCAGCTCCTGTCGTTGATGGGTGCCTCCTTTTAAGGGCAGGCGCCGGTCATGGTCTGTGCGCTGGGCGACACAGCCGCATCAAGCTGACGCGACAGGATCATGTCAGACTTAAATCCGGAAGACGGCACTCACCCCATACCTACATGCATAGGTTGCTGGGCTACCCGAAGGAGCCATGCGCGAACAGACGGAAAACGCCCCAGGTCGAAACCGCCCTCCCCCGCGCAGTGCGTGTAGGCGTATAGGGCGATGTCGGCGATCGAGTAGCGCCCGCCGGCGAACCACTCATTCTTCGCGAGGTGCTTTTCCATCACGCCGAGCGCTGCGTAACCCGGCGCCACACGGGCTTCCAGCACCGCCTTCTTGTCCGGCGGATTGCCGAGGTACCGGACGATGTGGCGCGAGGTGGCGATATTGGGCTCGTGGCTGTACTGCTCGAAGAACATCCACTGCAGGGCCTGCGCGCGCTCAAGCCTCGAGTCAGGAATCAGCGGCGTGCCTTCGCCCAAATACCAGAGGATCGCGTTCGACTCGGCGAGGCACGTGCCGTCATCGAGCTCGAGCGTGGGCACGCGGCCGTTGGGGTTCTTAGCCAGAAACCCGGGCGTCCGCGATTCGCCCTTCATGATGTCGACCGGCACCCACTCGTACGGCAACTCAAGCTGCGTCAGCGCCAGCTTGACCTTGTAGCAGTTGCCCGACCAGACGTCTCCGTAAACCTTCACTTCAAGTGTTCTGCACCACGATATTGGGAAATTTCGCCGTCATGTCCTTCTGCGATTCCGCGATCTTCACCGCGCAGCGCCGCGCGATCGCCCGGTAGATCTCGGCCACCGGGCCGTCGGGGTCGGCCACCACCGTCGGACGGCCCGAGTCGGCCTGCTCGCGGATCGCAATGTCCAGCGGCAGGCTTCCGAGCAGCTCGACGCCGTATTCCTTGCTCATTCGCCCGGCGCCGCCCGCCCCGAAGATGTGCTCTTCGTGACCACAGTTGGAACAGATGTGCGTGCTCATGTTCTCGACGATGCCGAGGATCGGGATGCCGACCTTCTCGAACATCTTGAAACCCTTCCTCGCGTCGAGCAACGCGATGTCCTGCGGCGTGGTCACGATGATCGCGCCGGTGACCGGCACTTTCTGCGCGAGCGTGAGCTGGATGTCACCGGTACCCGGCGGCAGGTCGACGACCAGGTAATCAATGTCGCGCCAGCGCGTCTCCTTGAGGAGTTGCTCGAGCGCCTGCGTGACCATCGGGCCGCGCCAGACCATGGGCGTGTCGACATCGATGAGGAACCCGATCGAGATCGCCTGGATGCCGTGGCCCTCCATCGGTTCGAGCCCTTTGCCATCTTTCGATTCGGGACGCCCGCTGATGCCGAGCATGGTCGGCTGCGACGGGCCGTAGATGTCGGCGTCGAGCATGCCGACGCTCGCGCCTTCGGCCGCCAGCGCCAGCGCGAGGTTGGCCGCGGTGGTGCTCTTGCCCACCCCGCCCTTGCCCGAAGCCACCGCGATGATGTTCTTGATCCCGGGCACGAGCTTCACGCCGCGCTGCACGGCGTGCGAGACCACCTTGCTCGATACGCCGACGCTGACGTTGCCCACTCCCGGCAGCGCGCGCAGCCGCGCGAGCACCTGGCGGCGGATCGGGTCGAACTGGCTCTTGCCCGGGTAGCCGAGCTCGATGTCGAGCGAAACGTCCGCGCCGGATAGCTTGAGGTTCTTCACCGAGCGCGTGGCGACGAAATCCTTGCCCGTGTTCGGGTCGACCAGTTCTTTGAGGGCGGCCTGGACCTGGGATTCATCGAGAGACATTGGGGTGTGCCTGGGGAGATTCGGGGAGGGGGTGAGTGTACCCAAATACCGCTCCCGAATCCGCGCCCGTACCGATGCAAAGCGCGTTCGCCGCGAGGGCGCGCCGACCCCATTTGCTAGAATCGTCGTTTTGGTCCGGCCCTTTCGATGTCCTCCCCCCGCAAGATCCTCGTCACCACCGCGCTGCCCTACGCCAACGGGCCCTTCCACGTCGGCCACATCATGGAGTACATCCAGGCCGACATCTGGGTGCGGTTCCAGCGCATGCAGGGGCACGAGGTGCACTTCGTCGGCGCGGACGACGCCCACGGCGCGCCCATCATGCTGGCGGCCGAAGCCGCCGGGCAATCGCCGGAAGCGTTCGTGGCCGGTATTGCCGCCGGCCGCAAACAGTACCTCGACGGCTTCCACATCCGCTTCGACCACTGGCACTCGACCCATTCGCCCGAGAACACCCAGCTTTCGCAGGACATCTACCGGCGGCTCGACAAGGCCGGCCTGGTGTACAAGAAGCCGGTCGAGCAGTTCTACGACCCGGTCAAGGGGATGTTCCTCGCCGACCGCTACATCAAGGGCGAGTGCCCCAAGTGCGGGGCCAAGGACCAGTACGGCGACGCGTGCGAGAACTGCAGCTCGGTGTACTCGCCCATCGAGTTGAAGAACCCCTACTCCACGCTTTCGGGCGCGGCACCGGTGCGCAAAAGCTCGGAGCACTACTTCTTCCGCCTGTCCGACCCGGCCTGCGTGGCTTTCCTGCGCGAATGGATCGACCTGCCCGGCCGCCTCCAGCCGCAGGTGGCCAACAAGGCGCGCGAATGGCTCGAGGGCGAGGGCGACAAGGCGCTCGGCGATTGGGACATCTCGCGCGACGCGCCCTACTTCGGCATCGAGATCCCGGATGCGCCGGGAAAATATTTCTACGTGTGGCTGGATGCGCCGATCGGCTATCTCGCGAGCTTCAAGGCCTACTGCGCGCGGGAGGGCATGGATTTCGAGGCCTTCCTCGCCGACGCCGGTACCGAGCAGGTGCATTTCATCGGCAAGGACATCATCTACTTCCACACCCTGTTCTGGCCGGCGATGCTGAAGTTTGCCGGACCGTATTACAAGGTGCCCACCAACGTCTTCGTGCACGGCTTCATCACCGTGTCGGGCGACAAGATGTCGAAAAGCCGCGGCACTGGCATCTCACCGCTGCGCTACCTCGAACTGGGCATGAACCCGGAATGGCTGCGCTATTACATCGCCGCCAAGCTCAACGCCAACGTCGAGGACCTCGACTTCAATCCGGACGATTTCCTCGCCCGGGTCAACAGCGACCTCGTAGGCAAGTACATCAACATCGCCAGCCGGGCAGCCGTGTTCATCACCAAACACTTCGGCGGGAAGCTCGCCTATGCGGGCGATACGGCACCCTTGGAACAGGGCGCCCTCGCCACGGCCCATGCCGTCGCGGAGGCGTTCCAAGCACGCGAGTACGGCAAGGCGCTGCGCGAAATCATGGGGGTGGCCGACCGCATCAACCAGGAATTCGACGCCAGGAAGCCATGGGTGCTGGCGAAGGACCCGGCGCGGCACGCCGAGCTGCACGACATCTGCTCGCGCGCGCTGCGCGGCTTCAAGGTGCTCTCGGTATTGCTCGCGCCCGTCCTGCCGCACACGGCGCACCGCGTCGCCCACGAACTCTTCGGCCTCGGGCGCGATTTCGCCTGGGCCGATGTGTCCGTGCTGCCGCAGACGATAGCGCCCTACAGCCACCTCATGACGCGCGTCGAGGCCAGGCAGCTCGACTTGCTGTTCGATCTTCCCCCCGCCCCCACCACCAAAGAGAAATCCAAAGTGATCCCGCCCGCACCCACACCCGCCGCCTCGGCACCGCCCGCCCCGACACCGGCCGCCGCCGCGCCTGCCGCCACCGCAACGCCCGCCACGATTTCGATCGACGATTTCGCCCGCATCGACCTGCGCGTCGCGCTGATCGAGAACGCCGAAGCAGTCGAAGGCGCCGACAAGCTGGTCAAGCTGTCGCTCGACCTCGGCAAAAATGCCGACGGGACCGCGCACAAGCGCACCGTGTTCGCCGGCATCAAGTCGGCTTACACGCCCGAGCAGCTCAAGGGCCGCCTCACAGTCGTGGTGGCGAATCTTGCGCCGCTCAAGATGCGCTTCGGCCTGTCCGAGGGCATGGTGCTCGCCGCCTCCGGGGACTCCGGCCCGGGCATCTTCCTGATGGCACCCGACAGCGGCGCCCAGCCGGGAATGAAGGTCAAATAGACATGGCCAGGGCCGACGACGCTGCACCCCGTCGACGTACCGGACTCCCCCTGCACCCTTTCCGGCCGCGCCTGATCGAGTGCCTCAAGGGCTATGACCGCACGACGCTGGGCGCCGACGTGGTCGCCGGCATCACTGTTGGCGTGGTCGCCTTGCCTCTCGCGATGGCCTTCGCGATCGCCAGCGGCCTGAAGCCCGAAGCGGGCCTGTTCACCGCCATCGTGGCGGGCCTGCTGATTTCCTTGCTGGGCGGCTCGCGCGTGCAGATCGGCGGCCCGGCGGGCGCGTTCATCGTGATCGTCTACGGCATCGTCCAGCAGCACGGCCTGGCCAACCTCATGATCTCCACCGCCATGGCCGGCGTGCTGATGTTCGTCATGGGGCTCACGCGCATCGGGTCGCTGATCCGCTTCATCCCGGTGGCCATCATCATCGGCTTCACCAACGGCATCGCGGTGCTGATCGCGCTATCGCAGGTGAAGGATTTCCTCGGCCTGAAGATCGCCAAGTTGCCCGCCGACTTCTTCCATGCGACGCGCGCGATCATCGATGCGCTCGACACTGTGGACGTGTTCTCGGCGTCGCTCGCGCTGGCATCGCTTGCGATCATCATCGCGTGGCCGCGCTTCGGCACGATGGTGGCTACGCGCCGCGACGCCGCCACCAGCGGGCGCACCACGCTCGTGACCCGGCTGCCCGGCACCATCGTGGCGCTCGTGCTCGCGACCGCGGCCACCGCCTTCCTCAACCTGCCGGTCGAGACCATCGGCTCGCGCTTCGGTGGCATCCCCACGGGCCTGCCCTCTTTCACCCTGCCCGCGCTCAGCTGGGATGCCGTGCACAACCTCGTCGCCCCGACGGTCACCATCGCCCTGCTGGGCGCGATCGAGTCGCTGCTGTGCGCTCGCGTAGCCGACGGCATGATCGACGACCGCCACGACCCGAACCAGGAACTCATGGCGCAGGGCGTGGCCAACTTCGTGGCGCCCTTCTTCGGCGGGATGCCTGCCACCGGAACCATCGCGCGCACCACCACCAATGTGCGCGCCGGGGCGCGCACTCCCATCGCGGGCATTGTCCACGCGCTGACGCTGCTCGCGATCATTCTCGTCGCGGCCCCGCTCGCCTCCAGTGTGCCGCTGGCGACGCTGGCCGCGATCCTCATGTTCGTCGCATGGAACATGGGCGAGTGGCGCGAGTTCCCGCGCCTGCGCCAGTTCTCGCCGCAGTACCGCACCGTGATGCTGTCGACGTTCCTGCTCACGGTGATCGTCGACCTCACCGTGGCGGTCGAGATCGGCATGGTCCTCGCCGCGCTGTTCTTCATCTACCGCGTCTCGAGCCTAACCACCATCGAGCCGGTGCTGGAAGCATCGCTGCCCTCCGGCGGGGGGATTCCCCCCGGCACTGTGGCCTACCGCATCTACGGGTCGCTGTTCTTTGGCGCGGTGGGCAAGCTCGAAACCCTGATCGAGCCCGATAGCGCGAGCCCGGCGCCGCGCGTGCTGATCCTGGACCTGCACAAGGTGATCAACATCGACACCACCGGGATGGACACGCTCGATGTGCTGCGCAAGGTGCTCGCGCGCCGCTCAAGCACGCTGCTGCTGTGCGACGTCAACGACCAGCCACTCTCCCTGATCCGCCGCAGCGGCTTCCTCGCCAAGCTCGGCGGCGAGAACCTGCTGCCTGACCTGAGCGCCGCCCTCGCGCGCGCGCAAGCGATCACCACCGCCGACGCCAGCTCACCGGGGTAATTCGCAAGAAATTCACGGTCCGCGCTGCGGTGTATGCGTCGAGACTTCAGCAATTAGCAGCGAACGGGGGGTGCGGGGGGTTCGGGAAGGCCCTGCGAAGCGGAAGGGGCCCGAACCCCCTGCTCCTATCGTGCGGTGCGGGGGGTTGGGGAAGGCCCCGCGTAGCGGAAGGGGCCCGACCCCCCTGCTCCTTCCTACACGCCGCCGCAAGTCACCGGCATCGACTGCGACGGGTACCCCTTGCAGGCCCAGACAACCTTACCGGCGTTCATCTGCGGGGTGATGGCGATCTCGATCGCGTTCTTTTCGTTCCATCCACGGATCACGCCGCCGGACTCGACGATGTACTTGAGTTCGCCGTATTTGGGGTCGGCCTTGGCGGCAATTTTCACATTGGCACCGGCGCCGCCGAGGTTGCCGGATTTGAGCGCTGCCCCGGCGACCGCCTCCCTGGCGGGGTTGGCGCCGGACACGAGCACGGCGGCCGCATCCCTCACTTCGCCTCCCTGCATCTGCGGGAGGACCACGGCTACCGCGAGAAAGCCGATCAGCGCAACCCCAGCAACGACCAGAAGTCCTACACGCATCGCCTGTCCCCTTTTTTATCCACGTGCCGCATCCCAGTGCAACCAGCTAGTTTTTTGGCAGCTTACCATAGGGAATTCCGCTCCGGGAGCTAGCGGAATCCAAACCGGCGCAGCGCTCTTCGAGGGGCGAAGGCTAGGTGATCACCCGCGCAGCCATTGCGGCAGCCTCGGCGTTGGAAGAAGCCACCAATACGCCGGCCGCGACGAGTTTGGCGGCCTGGCGCGAATAGCCTTGCGGATCGCCCTCGGTGCCGGTGACCGAGGCAATCACTGCCGGGCGGGTCGCGGGTGCGGCTGCCATCGCCCCAGCAAGCAGGCCGGCGGGATCGGCGTGCGCGCCGTAACCAATGACGACATCGAGCAGGACGACCGCCACCGCGGGATCGGCCAGTACCTTGGCGAAGAGTTCGTTGCGCAGTTCCGGGTCGATCATCGGGTGCGGCCGGCCGCGCGTGAAGTCGTCGTCGCCCAGGTCGATCAGCGTGTGCGCCGCATCGCCGACACCGGCGGCGTCCTGCGCACCGGGGACCGGCACGTTCGAGCGCACTTTTATGCCCTGTCCCATCAGCACGATCTGCGCTTCGTTGCACAGCGTGCCGCCGCAATACAGGCCGCGCAGCCAGCCCTGCCTGGCTGCGGGCGGGGGAAGTTTTGCCGCGTCGAGGCCCCGGCCGAGGACTTCCTCGGCTGCGCCGCGCAGTGTCATGCCACCGGCGCCCAGCAGGCACAGCGTGACAGGCTTGGCACTGCGCGCCACCCTCGCGCGGATGCGCTCGGTGACGTTCTTGCCCGGAGGCTTGGAGATGATGACGATGTGGCGCGTCGCCGGGTCGGCCTCCAGTGCATCGAAGGCCGCCAGCGTCATCAGGCCGCCGACTTCCTCCGACAGGTCGCGACCGCCCACGCCTATGCCGTGCGAGACGCCGCGACCGGCGCGTGCGAGCAGGCATGAAACCTCCTGCAGTCCGGTGCCCGAGGCCGATATCAGGCCGACGTCGCCCTTGGGGACCGCGTTGGCAAACGCGATCGGCGCGCCGCCGATGAGCGCCGTGCCGCAGTCGGGCCCCATGAGCAGCAGGCCTTTCTGCACCGCCAAAGTCTTGAGCGCGACCTCGTCCTCGAGACTGACGTTGTCGGAAAAAATCATCACGTGCAGGCCGCGATCGAGCGCGCGGCGCGCCTCCATCGCGGCGAACTCGCCCGGCACCGACACCAGCGCGAGGTTGGCCTCGGGAAGCATTGTCAGTGCCGAGGCCAGTGAGCGCGCTGCGGCAGTGCCCCCTTGCGCAACGGCGGGCTGCCCGCTCGCGAGCATCTTCTCGGCTTCGTCGAGCGCCGCGGCCGCCGCGCCCGCGTCATTGGCGCGCACCGCGATCACGAGATCGTCGGCCTGCGCCTGCTCGCCCTCCGGCGCGAGCAGGCCGGACCCGGCGAGGAGGTCGCGGTTCGAGGGCGTGCCGATCATGAGGGACGCTTCCTCGACGCCGGCGAGCCCCGCCACACTGCGCGAAATGCGCATCAGCGCGACCGAGTCGGCATAGAAACCGCGCCGCACGCGGTTGAGGGTCACGCCCTTGCCGCCTTTGCGCGTCATGACCTGGTCCCCATGCGGGCGGCCAGCGCGGCCAGGCCCTGCTCGAAGCAGGCGAGGGGGGCCCGTGCCACGCCCGCGCCTACCTGCCCGACACCGGGCTTGCGATGGGCGATGCCGGTATTGATGGCCGGCTGGATGCCGGTTTCCACGACACGGCGCACATCGATGCCCGTGGGCACGCCGCGGCCGTCGAGGGAAGGCATGGTCCAGCGCGGGTTGCGCGCGAGCGTGATTTCGCCCATCGCGTCGGTGAATGCGAATGCATCGCGCACGCTGCCCGCCCCGACGAAACCGACCACCGAAGGCGCAGTCGCCATGGCAAAGGCCCCCACGCCGATGGTTTCCATGATCGCCGAGTCGCCCATGTCGGGGTTGGCGTCCTTTTCCGAATAGCCGGGGAAGTACAGGCCCTGCGGCATCTCCACGGGCGCGGTGAACCATTGGTCGCCGGTCCCGGATACGCGCACGCCGAAGTCGGTGCCGTTGCGGCACATTGCGGTCACCACCGTCGAATCCTCGATGCCCCGCACAGGGTCCATGATGCTCTTGCCCATCACCATGCCGATATTGAGGAAGAACTGCTCGTTGCCGGCGATGAAGGCAAGGATGCGGGACAGCTCCTCGGCGCTGGCGCCAACCCTGGCCAGGTGAGGCGCGAGGGCACGCAGCGTAAGCGCCGAGCACGCGACGTTGCGCTGGTGCATCTCGTCGCCCATGGCCAGGCCGCGCGCGATCAGCGGCACCAGTTCGAGGCCACCTGCGCTGCGCAGCGCGGCGCCAAACGCCGGCCCGAAGCTCTTGGCCAGCCAGTGCAAACGGGCGATCACGTCGCCGTCGTTGGCCCCGAAACGCATGACCTTGCCCAGGCCCTCGTTGATCATGCAGTACGCGCGGTTGCCGAAGGCTTTGTTCTCGACCACCATCACCGGCATCGAACGGGTGGTGATACCGGTCATCGGGCCGACCGTATCGAAATGGTGGTTGGGGTGGAAGCTCACGCCCCCCGCCGCGGCGAGCACGCCGGCGGCCTCGAGATCCTGCGCCCAGCCCTCGAACACGATGGCGCCGGCCACCGCGCCCCGCATCGGACCGCACATGCGCTCCCATGTGATGGGGGGGCCCGAGTGCAGCACGACGTGCTCGCCGAGCCCCGCGATCGCCTCGCCCGCAGGGAGCACGTCGACGAGCACCGGATTGGCCGCAAGCATGCGCCTGAGCGCCTCCTCGTTGGCGTCGGCGATGCGCTGTTCGAAGGCACCAAGCGATGCGAGCAGGTCCACCAAATGCCTTTTGCCCTGCGCCGGCGGACGCCAGTCGAGTTGAACCACCGGCGTGCCGTGCGAGGCGAGGTCGGCCGCAAAGCCGGACAAGCCGATGTTGACGACACGCGGGA
>JBBQCV010000051.1:0-20151 GCA_038319115.1 Burkholderiales bacterium
CCGGGCATCTCCCTGATGAGGTCGGTGCGCTTGAGTTCCTCGAGGTGGGCGCGGTAGTTCTTGCCCACGCAGAGGAACTTGTCCGAGTCCGGGATCGGCGGCAGGAACAGGATGTCGGAAAAATCGCGCAGCGCGCCGGGCTTGGGCTTGTCGAGCAGGCGGCGCACATCGTCCATGCCTTCGCGGCCGAGCTGGAGGAGCTGCTTCATGGTCTGCGCCGGGAAAGCGCATTGCGCGAGGTCGAGCATCTTGGCGCCCGAAACCACCCCCAGGCGCGGGTAATGGGGATTGTTGCGAGTGGCGAAAGTGGCGAGTTTCATGGGTCCTGCCAGGGTGGTGCGTCAGGGGACACGCGTTTGCGGGCGCCGCGAGGTGCGCAGTAGGGGCAAACGTTCGTCTGCCGGTGCGTGCTGTCGAGGGTGGCGCAGTGGTGGATCGATGATAGCCGAGAAGAATCGCCCGCCGTGGTGTGTTTCATCGGGTGTGTTTCATCGCTCGGGCCTTAGAATGCGCGCCCATGAGCTTCACGATGCTGCTTGTGCTGGCCGGCGCGTTCGCGGGCGGCCTCGTCTCCGGCCTGACCGGGTTCGGCACCGGCCTGACCGCGCTGCCGATCTGGCTCCTCGGCCTCGCACCGCCGCTGGCCAGCCCGCTGGTGGTGATCTGCTCGCTGGTGTCGCAGTTCCAGACGCTGCCCGCGATCTGGCACGCCATCGACAGGCGCCGCTGCCTGTCGGGCCCGCTGCCAACCATCTGGGCCGGGCTGCGCGGCTGGGGCAAGGACGAGCGCCGGGCCGTATTCCAGGCCTTCAGTACCGCCATCCTTTCGTTTGCGCTCCTCGCCCAGGCCGCCGCCGGCCTCATGAGCGTGGAACTCGGCAGGCTGGTGCTGGTGGCACTGCCCGGGACGGTGATCGGGTCGTTCATCGGCCGCCGCCTCTACACCCGGCTCGATACCGCGAAATTCGAAAAGGCGGTGCTGACCCTGCTGTTCATTTCCGGGCTGATGCTGCTCGCGAGCGGATTGGTGGCGAAGCTGGGTTAGGCGCCGAACAGACGGTGCATCCCGCCGCGCCTACGCTGAGGGCATGAGAGCCACACTTGCCCTTGCATTGATCGCCTATTGCGCAGCCGGCGCCGTTCGGCCCGCGATGGCCGCGCCTGCAACGGCCCCCGGACTCGCCTCGGTTGCCGGACTGCCCGACTGCCTGGCGAGCAATTTCGACGCGCAACGCCACCTTTTCACGCTGCGGGAGCCGCGCCCCGGCGAATCCAACCAGAAATGCCTGCTGCACGTGGGGCCGCGCGGCGAGCCTTCGCCCACGCGCGTCACGGCCGGGCGCTACCTCATCAACCTGTCCGACGGCGGCGACGGCGGCGCCGGCGGCACCGTGCAGGACAACAATGGCGGCGGCGGGGGCGGCGGGGGCGGCGCAGGCGCGCGCGAGCTGCGCGTCGTGGTCGACCTGACCGAAGGCGTCTACCTGATGACCCTCGGCTCGGGCGGCCCGGGCGGCAGCGCCTGCGTAGTGACGCCGATATTTTCCTTTTCTGGCGGCCCGGGCCACTTCGGCAGCCCGAGCAACCTCGTGCGCCTCGCAACCGGTGAAGTGCTCGTCGGCACGCCCGGGGCCGAGCGTTATGTACGACCGTCACGGGCGCAAAACGAAAAGCGCGCCGGCAACCAGGACGGCCACGGCGGCTCGGGACCAGGCAAAGCGGGCGGCGGTGCGGGCGGACGGATCGATGTCACCGGATTTAACGCGGTGGTCGCCCAGCCCGGCCAGGGCAAGGCGGGCCAGCCGGGGGGCGATGCGGGCCTCATCGTCGGCGACCGCCGGCAGGTCGGCAGCGGCGGCGGCGGCGGCGCATCCACCCAAGGCGAGGGCGGCGATGGCGGCGGCGAACTGCCTCGGCATTGGCTCCAGCCGCCCGAGCGCGGCACCCTCGGCAGCGGCGGCGGGGGTGGCGAAGGCACGCAGTACGCGTGCGGTGCGGGCGCCCCGGGCGGGCATGGCTTCGTCGCCTTGCGCGCCTACCAGCCGGCATCGGCTGACGCTTCGGACCCGGCGAGGTAAACCCGTAGCGCCAAGGAGCGCTATCCTACGGCCTCCGCTGAAGGAGGCGCCATGCTGCTACGGTCCCTGCAAATCCCCACGAGCGAATTCGAAGCCGGCACCGGCTGGCACCTGAAACCGGAAGGCGCCTGCCAGGGGACGGTTTGCATCCCCTTGTCGCGTCCCGCAGGCGAGACGGTCGACGTGGCGCAAGTGGCGCGCGACATGGGCATGCCGCTGGTGGCCGCCCTTGGATACGGCCTGTGGGCGCTTGGGCCGGCCTCGATCGGCTCGCGTGCGCTGGCGAGCGCCGAGGCGCCCGAGCTGCGCCTGCCCGGCCTCGACGGAAGCGAATTCAGCCTGTCGAGCCTGCGCGGGCAGAAGGTGCTGCTCTACGCTTGGGCCCCGTATTGAGGCTGCTCCCGCGACCTGCCCGTGTGGCAGGCCCTCAGGAACGAACTGCACGCCAAGGGGTTCGAGCTCGTCACGGTCGGGCTCGACACGCAAGGCGACGCGGGTTGCCGTGCATTCATCGAGGCGGCGAGGCCTGAGCATCCGTCGCTCATCGACCGCCACCACGTGATGGCCGACCTGTTCGGCGTGATCAACATCCCGAGCAGCGTGTGGATCGACGAGAAAGGCATGATCGTGCGCCCCGCCGAAGCGGCCCCCGCGCCGCCGCAGGCCACGCCGGCCGCGCCACGCACGCTGCCCGCGGACACGCCGCAGAGGTTCAAGGACATCATGGCCGAGGCGTCCAAGATCCGTAAGGACGCGCAGGGCTACCACGACGCATTGCGCGACTGGGTCGAGAAAGGCGCGCCGAGCCGCTTCGCGCTTTCGCCCGACGCAGTCGTCGAGCGCTCCCGGCCGCGCGATGCCGGTAAGGCCCTCGGGCACGCGCATTTCCAGCTCGCCACGCAGCTCGAAATGGACGGCCACCACGCCGCGGCGATCGAGCACTTCCGCCATGCACATCGGCTCGTTCCCGACAGCTGGACCTTCAGGCGCCAGGCGTGGTCACTCGAGAAAGTCGGCGATGGGGCGCTTGCGCGCTTCTGGCAGGGGCCCGACCCGGACGCACCGCAGGCGTGGCCGTATGCAGGCGACTGGCTCAAGGACGTGCGCGCGATCGGCGCGGAGAATTACAGCGAGCCCTGGCGGCCGTAGTTCGGCGCCAAGCCAATACTGCCAATTTATGGACAACCCCTAGGCAGGGCGCGGCTCTCCGGGGGAAATGTTGCCAACACCCTTCGCGGGGCCATAGTGCAACAGCGGCAATCCTGCGCGCGTAATCAGCCAAACCACGATCGCGATATTGACGAGGTTGGCACCAACGCCGAGGGCGAACGCGTTGCGATACGACCCCGTGAAGTCGAAGATCCACCCGCCCAGCCAGCCGCCGAATCCCATCCCGAAAAGCGCTGCGAGCAGCACAACGCCGGTCCGGCCGGCGGCTTCGGCCGGGCTGAAATACTCCCGCACGATCAGCGTGTAGGCCGGCACGATGCCGCCCTGGAAGAATCCGAAAAGGATGGAAAGCGCGTAGAGCGAACCCACGCTGTCGAACGGCACGAACAGCGCGAGCGAGACGCATTGCATCACCGATCCCAATAACAGCGTGCGCAATCCGCCGATCGTGTCGGACATCCAGCCCATCAGGATCCGGCTGGCAACCCCGGTGCCGAGCATGAGCGAAAGCATCTGCGCTCCGCGCGCCGTGCCGTAACCGAGGTCGCCGCAGTACGCGACGATGTGCACTTGCGGCAAGGCCATTGCAATACAGCAGCAGAACCCCGCGAACGCGAGGATGGCCTGCAGCGTGCCGGGACTGAAGCCGAGCGGCCGGTCGGTTTGGCCTCCCCTCGCGGAAAGCGGCACCGATTCGCCCACCGGGGACCTCTTCCTGAGCACGAAGGCAAGCGGAAGCATCAAGGCGACGCACGCCACGCCCGTGCCCACAAACGTCGCCCGCCACCCTGCCCGGTCGAAAAAATACTGCAGGATCGGCGGCCAGAGCGCGCCGGCGGCGAGGTTTCCGCTCACGCAGATCGCCATCGCCATGCCGCGCCGTTTCGAGAACCAGTGCGACACGTCCGCGATCAGCGGGCCGAAGCTTGCGGCGCTGCCGAACATCGCGATGACCACGCCCTGGATCAGCGCGAATTGCCACAGGCTTTGCGCTTGCGCGGCCGCGACAAACCCCGCGCCGAGGAAAAGCGCGCCGCTGATCGACGGCAGCAGGATGCCCCAGCGGTCCGTGACCTTGCCGACCAGGATGCCGCCGAAGCCAAAGCCCAGAGTCGTCAGCAACCACGGGATCGAGGCTTCTGCCCGGGTCGTGCCGAACTCCTTCTGCAGGAGCGGCAAGACTACAAAGACCGCGTACATGCCCGATCCGCCGATGGTCATGAGCGCGAAGGAGGCGGCAAGCCGCCGCCAGGCGTAGGGGGATTCGATGTCGGGATGGGCGGGCATGGGTCTGGGAGGATGCTACCGCATCGGGTCGAACGGCCGCCATCGAGCCATTCCCTCAAGTTACGTTTGGTCAAAAGAACCTGGGCAGGTCACCCTCCCCCGACCACGGCCACAACAAACCCGTGCTTAGGCCGCGGTGAGTTTGACCCGGCCGACATTATCCAGATTCACACGCTGCTTTGTCCGCCAAAGATCATGGTTGTACTGCATTGCAAGCCAGCTTTCCGGCGAACGGCCAAGAGCCTTGGAAAGGCGCAATGCCATTTCCGGGCTCACACCACTTGCGCCGGTCAGAATTCGATTCAAGGTAGAAGCAGCAACGCCCAGCTTTGTCGCAAGCTCGCGGCCGCTCAGGTTGTTCGGCAAAAGATATACCTCGGTAATGAATTCACCCGGATGGGACGGATTGTGCATGGCCATTAGTGATAGTCCTCGTAGTCCAGAACGTAAGCGTGTCCGTCCTTGAATTCAAAAGTGGCGCGCCAGTTACCATTCACCCACACCGACCAACGACCTCGTTCTTCGCCCTTCAAAGGGTGCAGTCGAAACCCCGGGATGTCCATGTCTGCGATCGCCTGGGCCGTATCCAAGGCGGTCAGCAGCATTTGAAGCCGCTTCGCGTGGTGGGGTTGGATCCCCGCCACACTTCCGGACTCAAAGAATTTCCTCAGCCCTTTGTGTCGGAATGAATGGATCACATCCTCAGTATACCGTGTTGCGCGTCACGCAACAAACGATCCAGGCATGCGAGATGGTGCCACCGGGCGCTGCGAACAAGGACATGATCGATGCCGGGAACGCAGCGCGTCGATTGGGCTTTTGCTGTCCTCGAGACCAATAGGGCGCGGCAACGCGCGCATCTGGCCACCAACTACGCCAGCAACTCCAACCCACCCCGCCCAAGCCGATACCTCCGATCCGCGGTCGCCGCCGCCATTTCCGAATGCGTCACCAGGATCGCCGCGGCGCCCTTCTCTTTCACCTGCACGCGAAACAGCGCCAGCACCTGGCGCGCGTTGTCGGGGTCGAGGTTGCCGGTCGGCTCATCAGCCAGCACCAGCTGCGGATCACCCACCAGGGCACGCGCGATCGCCACGCGTTGCAGTTCGCCGCCGGAGAGTTCGCGCGGCATGCTGTCCTCTCGCCCGGCGAGCCCTACTGAAGCGACCGCGGCGCGCGCGCGCGCCTCGGCTTCGGCGCGCGGCACATGCCGCAGCGCCAGCGGCAGCGCCACGTTCTGCGCCACCCCGAGATGCGGCAGCACGTGGAAAGCCTGGAACACGAAACCGAAATGGTCGCGCCGCAGCAGGGTGAGCGCATCATCGTCGAGCGTGGTCAGTTCGCGCCCGGCGAAGCGGATGCTGCCGCCGTCGGCCGGCTCCAGGCCCGCGATCACGTTGAGCAGGGTGGACTTGCCCGCACCCGAGTCGCCGAGGATGGCGACATAGTCGCCCGCCGCCAGCGCGAGGCTCACGCCCCGGAACAGGCCACGCTCGCCGAACGCCTTGCGCACGTCGTGCACCTCGAGCATCGGCTGCGACGCAACGGGTGCAACGCTGCCCTCCCCGGCCACGCCTAAACGCCGAGGTAGCGCATGTGCACGTCGGGCAGGGCGCGCAGCTCTGCCGCCGGCCCGGAATACACCACCTCGCCTTTGACCAGGATCACGTTGCGGTCGGTGATCGCGTTCACCGCGCGGAAATTCTTGTCGACGATCACGGTGGCGATGCCCGAGGCGCGCACGCGCGAGACGATCTGCATGATCTCGCGCGCGACGAGCGGCGCGAGCCCCTCGGTGGCCTCGTCGAGGATCAGCAGGTCGGGGTTGGTGAGCAGCGCGCGGCCGATGGTGAGCATCTGCTGCTCGCCGCCTGACAATTGCGCGCCGCCATGGCCGAGGCGCTCGCCCAGGCGGGGAAAAGTTTCCAGCACCCGCTCGAGCGTCCACTCGCGTTTGCCGTCGGTGCCGGCGCGCGCGGCCATCAACAGGTTCTCGCTCACGCTGAGGTTGGGAAAGATGCCGCGTCCCTCGGGCACATACGCTATCCCGGCGCGAGCGATGCGGTGCGGCGCGGCGGCGGTCATGTCGAGGCCTTTGACGCGTACCCTGCCCTCGCGCGGGCGCACCAGCCCGAGCATGGTCTTGAGCAGGGTGCTCTTGCCCATGCCGTTCCTGCCCATGAGGCCGACCGACTCGCCGCGCGCGATGGAGAAATCGACGCCGTGCAGGATGTGGCTGGCGCCGTAGTAGGTATGCAGCCCCTGCGCGTCGATGAGGCGGCCGGCGGCGGACGCCTCAGGCATGCGACTCCCCCAGGTAGGCTTCCTGCACGTCGGCGTTGGCGCGGATCTCGTCGGGCGCGCCGCTCGCCAGCACCTGGCCGTTGACCATCACCGTCAGCCGGTCGGCCAGCGCGAACACCGCGTCCATGTCGTGCTCCACCAGCAGGATGGCGTGGGTTTCGGCCAGCCGTTTGAGCAGCGTCACCATGGAAGCGGATTCCTCCGCGCCCATGCCGGCAAGCGGCTCGTCGAGCAGCAGCAGCCGCGGGCGCGTGGCGAGCGTCATCGCAATTTCGAGCTGGCGCTGCTCGCCATGCGAAAGCGCGCTGGCGGATTCGCCCGCCCGGTCCGCCAGGCCCGCAGCCTCGAGCGCCTCGTCCGCCACTCGGTTGACCTCCGCCAGGCGCCAAGCCGCGCGGAAAAACTGCATCGACGTCTTGCGCCGCGCCTGCGCCGCGAGGCGGCAATTCTCGAACGCGGAGAAGGCGAGGAAGACGTTGGTCTTCTGGTAGCTGCGGCCCACGCCCATGCGCGAGATCTGGTGCGGGGCGAGGCCCGTGACGTCGCGGCCATTGATCGAGACGCGGCCGCTGGAGGGCACGAGGTCGCCCGAGAGCATGTTGATGAGGGTCGACTTGCCCGCCCCGTTGGGCCCGATCACGGCGTGCAGCTCGCCCATGCGCGCATCGAGGGTCACATCGCTCACCGCCGCGAGGCCGCCGAAGTGCCGCGTCAGCGCCTGGGTCGCGAGGACGATTTCAGCCATCGCTGCGCCCGCCTGTATTGGGCGAACCCGTGCGCTCGGCGCCCGCATCGGCTGCGGGTTTCCTCAACCGGCGCCATGCCGATGCGCCCAGCCCGAGCAATCCTTTGGGCAGCAGGAGCGACGACAGCACGATGAACAGGCCCATCCACAACTGCCAGTGCTTGCCGAGGTCTACGTCGCCGATTTTCGGCAGCCCCTGCAAGCCCAGTTCGAGGAGCATCCACACGGCAGCGCCGATGATCGGCCCGATGAGGGTGCCCATGCCGCCGAGGATCACCATCATCATGACCGCGCCCGACAGGTGCCAGCCCATCATTTCCGGGTTGACCACGCCGAACTGGATCGACGACAGGTAGCCAGCCACCCCCGCGATCGCCCCCGCGATGACGAAGGCCACCAGCTTGTAGCGGAAGGTGGGGAACCCCAGCGAGCGCATGCGCGCCTCGTTGGCCTTGATCCCCACCAGCACGCGGCCGAACGGCGACGCGAGCACCACCCGCAGCAGGATGTACACCAGCACGAAGCACACCAGCACCAGATAGAAGATGTGGACGAAATTGTCGAGGTCGAAAGGCTGCCACTCGCCGATCTTCGCCACCGGCCGCACGTCGATGTAGATTCCATCGTTGCCGCCGGCGATCTTGGTGTCGTGGAACAGGAAGAACAGCATCTGCGCGAAGGCGAGCGTGACCATGATGAAATAGATGCCGTGCGTGCGCACCACGAACATGCCGATCACGAGCGCAAGCAGCGCCGACACGCCTATCGCCATCGGGAACGAGGTCCAGAAATTGGCCGCCTGGTACTGCGGCGTAAGGATCGCGAGCGTGTAGGCCGCCGCGCCGTAATAAGCCGCGTGGCCGAACGACACCAGGCCCGTGTACCCCAGCAGCAGGTCGAGGCTCATGGCGAGGATCCCCATGATGAGGAGCTTGGCGAAGAACTGCACGTAGAACTTCTCGGCCAGGAACGGCGTGGCCGCCAGCGCGATCACGGCGATGGCGAGCACCACTGCACCGGCCGTGCCGCCAGTGCCGGGGGAAGCAACCGGCGCGGTCAAAGCTTTTTCCCGAACAGGCCCTCGGGCCGCCACAACAGGATGGCAGCCATGAGCAAGTACACGGTCATGCTCGAGAGCTCCGGCAGCAGCTTTAATCCGCCCACCGACAAGGTCACCACCTTGCCAAAGGTATCCACCAGCCCGATGAGGAGCGAGGCGATCAGCGCGCCCTTGACCGAGCCCAGGCCGCCGATCACAACCACCACGAAGCAGATGATGAGCACCTGGTTGCCCATTCCGGGAAATACCGCCGAAACGGGGGCTGCGATCATGCCGGCGAGCGCCGCCAGCGTGAGCCCCGCGGCGAACACCACGCGGTAGACGACCTGGATGTTGATGCCCAGGGACTGCACCATCTCGCGGTTCGAGGCGCCGGCGCGGATCATCATGCCCAGGCGCGTCTTCTGGATCACCCAGTACATCAGCCCGGCCACCGCCAGGCACACCGCCGAGATCCACAGGCGATACACCGGGTAGGCCTGGTTCTCGGTGAGCGGGATCGATGCCGACAGGATTTCCGGGATGTTCACGCCACGCACGTCGTCGCCCCAGATCACGCTGCGCAGCTCCTCGAACACGAGGATGAGGCCATAGGTGAGCAGCACCTGGTAGAGGTGGTCGCGGTCATACAACCAGCGGATCACGAGCCATTCGAGCAGCATGCCGATCAGCACCGACAGCGCGATGCCCACCGGCAGCGCGAGCCAGAAACTGCCGATCGCGGCGGTGAGCGACCATGCGAGATACGCCCCGACCATGTAGAAGCTGCCATGGGCGATATGGATGATGCCCATGATGCCGAACACCAGCGTGAGGCCGGAGGACACCAGGAACAGCAGCAGCCCGTACTGAACGCCGTTCAAAAGCTGAATCAGGAAAGTGCTGAAATCCATGTCGCGCCGAAAAAGCTAGAAGCTAACCCCTTCAAAGGGGGAGGGGGTACGGGGCAACCCGCTGTGAGGGTTCCCCTGTTCACACGCCGGGGGAACCCGCCGTGAGGGTTCCCCTGTTCACATCTTGCACGCGGCGATCATCGCGGGATCGTCGTCGAGCGCCTTGACCGCGATGCCGGCCACGCGGTTCTCGCTGCCCACCACCTTGCGCAGGTAGTGGTCGTGGATCGGGTTGTGCGCTTTCGACAAGCGCATCGGCCCGCGCGGGCTGTCGATCTTGGCCGCTTCCATGGCCTTGATGAGGTCCTTCTTGCGACCGAAGTCACCCTTGACCGCCTTCATGCCGCCATCGAGCAGCAAGCCCGAATCGTAGCCGGCGACCGCGTACACGTCGGGCTGCAGCTTGAAGGTCTTGGCATAGGCGAGGCGAAACGCGCGGTTCTTGGGCGTTTCCAGCCCATCGGCATAGTGCAGCGCGGTTTCCACCCCCTCGGCCGCGCCGCCGACCGCGTCGAGCACGCCTTCGGTGAGGAAGCCCGAGCCCATCAGCGGCACCGACTTCATCAGCCCGGCCTGGCTGTAGTCCTTGAGGAACTTGGCCGCGCCGCCACCGGCAAAAAACGCGAACACCGCGTCAGGCTTGAGCGCGGCGATCTCGGTGAGTTGCGCCTGGAATTCCACGTTGGGGAAAGGCAGCCACAACTCCTTGGCAATCTTGCCGCCGCCCTTGAGGTAGCCGTCCTTGAAGCCCTTGACGAATTCCTCGCCGGCCGCGTAGCGCCACGCGATCGTCGCGACGCTCTTGACCGCCGGGCGCTTGGCCATCACCACGCCCATGGCATAGCCCGACTGCCAGTTCGAGAACGAGGTGCGGAAGATGTTCGGCGCGCACAGCGCACCGGCCGCCGGCCCGAAGCCGGCGTTGGGGATGATGTGCAACACACCCGAGTCGCGGGTGACGCGGATCATGCCGGCGGCGACGCCGGAATGGACTGTGCCCAGCACAAGGTCGACCTTGTCGCGGGTGACCAGCCGGTTGATGTTGTCGGTGGCCTTGGAGGGCTCCGACTCGTCGTCGACCTTGAGGAACTCCACCTCGCGCCCGCCGAACTTGCCGCCGGCCTCCTGCAGGGCGAGGCGGAAACCGTTCTCGATCGCCACGCCCAGCGGCGCATAGGTGCCGGTGTAGGGCAGCATGAGGCCGATCTTCATTTTGGCGCCCTGCGCGCGTGCCACGGTCGGCAGCCCCGCGATCGCCGCGACCGCCGCGCCGGCTTTGATGAATTCGCGCCGCCCCTTGGCACCCTGCGATTGCGCCGCAAGTTTCGATCCCTTGTTCTGCATGGTCACATCCCTCCTCGGTTTTCTTATCTGCGTGTAGTGCGGCGAAGGATGCCGAAGCCTCCCTGCCGAGTCAACCCGCGAACGCTGCGCGACCGGAGGATGCAGTAAAGTTCACGCTTGCGAACCCCAAACGATACGAAACACACGCCATGATCAGCGCCCAACAAAACGACCTGATGACCCGTACCGGTGCGCTCACGCCCGGCGGGAAGCTGCTGCGCAACTACTGGCAGCCGGCCGCGCTGGTCGACGAACTGCAGGGCAAGCGGCCGGTGAAGGCCCTGCGCCTGCTCGGCCAGGACCTCGTGCTGTTCCGTGACGAGGCCGGCCGCTACGGCATGCTCGAGCGCGACTGCCCGCATCGCGGCGCGGACCTCGCCTACGCCAGGATCGAGGACGGCGGGCTGCGTTGCGCATTCCACGGCTGGCTGTTCGATGTGGGTGGCCGCTGCCTGCAGACACCGGCCGAGCCCGAGGGCAGCAAGCTCTCCCAGCACATCCGCCAGCGCGCCTATCCCGTGGTCGAACGCAGCGGCATCCTGTTCGCGTGGCTGGGCGAAGGCGAGGCGCCGGCGTTCCCGGCTTTCGACTGCTTCGTCGCCCCCGGCACCCACACTTTCGCGTTCAAGGGCCATCTCGAGTGCAACTGGCTGCAGGCACTCGAAGTCGGCATCGACCCGGCGCACGCGTCGTACCTGCATCGCTTCTTCGAGGACGAGGACACTTCGGGCGGCTATGGCAGGCAGTTCCGCGGCACTTCGGCCGACTCGTCGATGCCGATCACGCGCGTGCTGCGCGAGTTCGACCGCCCCGAGATCGGCGTCGAGAAGACGCCCTATGGCATGCGCCTCATCGCGCTGAGGAAATTGAGCGACGCCGACACCCACGTGCGCGTGACCAACCTCGTGTTCCCGCAGGCTTTCGTGATCCCGATGAGCGCCGAGATGACGATCTCGCAATGGCACGTGCCGGTGGACGACACGAGCTGCTACTGGTACGCGATCTTCACCAGCTTCACCGGGCCGGTCGACAAGCAGAAGATGCGCGACCAGCGCCTGCAGTTGTACACGCTGCCCGACTACAAGCCGCGCGTGGGCAAGTGGAACCATTACGGGTTCGACGCCGAACAGCAACGCACCTCGACCTACACCGGCATGGGCAACGACATCAACGTGCACGACCAGTGGGCGGTCGAATCGCCCGGCCCGATCCAGGACCGCACGCGTGAGCACCTCGGCACCACCGACAAGGGCCTCATCGCCTACCGCAGGATGCTGGTCGAGGCGATCGAGCGCACCGCCGCCGGCGAAAAACCGATCATGGTGCTCGACGAGGCAGCCGCGAGCGCGATCACCGGGCCGGCGTCGATCGATGGCATCGGCCCCACGCCGACGTGGAACGCCTACTGGCAGGAGGCCGACCTCAGGCGCCGGCTCGCGTCCGACTGGGCGGCGGCGCGCCTCGGCAAGGAACACGCATGAGCACCGCGACGCGATTCGTCGAGCGGCACGGCCTGTGGAACGCAGCCCAGGAGGCGGCGGCCAAATCGCTCGCCGCGGACATGAAGGCGCGCGGCATCGAGGTGGTGCGCTTCTCGTTTCCCGACCAGCATGGCGTGCTGCGCGGCAAAACCCTCACCGTGGGCGAGGCGGTGCGCGCGCTGTACGAAGGCGTCGCGCTCACCAGCACGCTGCTGGCCAAGGACACCTCGCACAAGACCGCGTTCCCGGTGTTCACGCGCGGCGGCGGGTTCGACATGCCCGAGATGCAGGGCGCGGCCGATTTCGTCATCGTCGCCGACCCGACGACGTTTCGCGTCCTGCCCTGGCTGGAGAAGACCGGCTGGCTGCTGTGCGATGCATGGTTCGGCAATGGCAAGCCGGTGCCCTTTGCGACCCGCGCGCTGCTCGGCAACGCGGTAAAGAAGCTCGGCGATGCGGGCTACGCCTTCATTGCGGGCCTGGAGGTCGAATTCCATGTGTTCAAGGTGGTGGACCCGCACATGCGCCCCGGGGATGCGGGCCAGCCCGGGCTGCCCGGCACGCCCCCCGAGGTCGAGCTGCTCTCGCAGGGCTACCAGTACCTCACCGAGACGCGCTACGACCTGATCGAGCCGGTGGCCGAGTTGTTACGCACCAACATCGAGGCGCTCGGCCTGCCGCTGCGCTCGCTGGAATGCGAATACGGTCCGAGCCAGTTCGAGTTCACCTTCGGCCCCCAGGAGGCGATGGCCGCGGCCGACGCGATGGTGCTGTTCCGCAGCGCGGCCAAGCAGGTGCTGCGCCGCCACGGCTACCACGGCACGTTCATGTGCCGGCCGCGCATCCCCAACGTGATGTCTTCGGGCTGGCACCTGCACCAGTCCCTGTGCAATGTCTCCGACGGCGCGAATGCATTCATTCCCGCCAAGGAGGGCGAGCAGCTTTCGCCCTTGGGAAAAAACTACCTCGCGGGACTGCTTGCGCACGCGCGCGGCGCAAGTGCGCTTTCCACCCCAACGATCAACGGCTACAAGCGCTACCGGCCCAATTCGCTCGCCCCCGACCGGGTGATCTGGGGCCGCGACAACCGCGGCGTGATGCTGCGCGTGCTCGGCGGACCCGGCGACCCGGCCACGCGCATCGAGAACCGCGTGGGCGAGCCGGCGGCCAACCCGTACCTGTATTTCGCCTCGCAGATCCTGTCGGGCATGGACGGCATGGCCCGCAACCTCGAGCCGGGGCCTTCAGCCGATGCGCCTTACGAAACCGAGGCCGAGGCCCTGCCGGCCACTCTCACCGAGGCGCTCGCCGCATTGCGCGACGACGCCTGCCTGAGGGAAGGACTGGGCAGTGCATTCATCGACTACTACTGCCGCATCAAGGCGTCGGAGATCGCCCGCTTCAACCTCGAAGTGAGCGATTGGGAGCACCGCGAATACTTCGAGATGTTCTGAGGCGCGCGCGCCCTACTTCACCCCGAGCTGCGAGGAAAGCGAGCGGTACGCCTTGTACTGCGCCTCGACGAAGCGGCGCGTTTCGTCCGGCGGCATGATGCTCGGGATCGAGCCGCGGCGCCTGACCTGCTGGTTCCATTCGGCATCGTCGCGCGCGGCGGAGAGCACCCCGGCCCAGCGCTCGACCACTTCGCGCGGCAGCCCCGGCGGGCCGTAAAGCGCGCTCCAGCCCGACACCGTCTCGAGGTCCGGCATGCCCACCTCGGCCGCGGTCGGCACATCGGGCGCCTCGGCCACGCGCGCCTTGGTCGATACGACGAGGCCGCGCAGGTCGCCCGAGCGCATCGCCGCGGTGTAGGGCGAAATGCCGTTGCAGGCGAAATCGACGTGGCCGCCGAGGACGGCCGCCACGGTATCGCCCGCGCCCTTGTAAGGCACCTTGACCGCGGCGTCGTACTTGAGCCCGGAGTTGAGGAACATCTTGACCGGGAACACGACGCTCGCATCGGCGTTGCCGGTCGAGGCGTAGCTGAGCTTGCCGGGCTTGGCGCGCACCGCGGCGACGAGGTCCTGGAAGGTGCGCAATGGCGACTTGCCCAGCACCACGCACACATACGGGTCGCTCTCCAGCACGCCGAGGAAAGTGAAGCTGTCCCACTTGTACGTCGTGGCCGGGTCGAGCGCCGGCGCCACCGCCTGTGAGCCCACACGCGCAAGCAGCAGCGTGTAGCCGTCGGGCGCGGCATCGGCGACGAACTGGGAGCCCACGATCCCGCCGGCGCCGGTACGGTTGACCACCACCACGGGCTGACCGAGGATTTTCGCGGCCGTGGCGGCAATCGAACGCGCTGCGAGGTCGGCGTTGCCGCCCGCGCTGTAGGGCGAAACGATGGTGACCGGCTTTGCCGGGTACGGCTGCGCCGCGACCAGCAATGGCGTCGCCGCCAGCAATGCCGCAAGCCCGCGGCGCAATCCCTTGATCATGTACTGCCTCCTTGTATTCGCCGCGCCCTCTGCGGCAGCGGGGCCGGCTATTTATTTGCCTTCGTACATAAAATCATGGCATCACTTGGCGAGCCGCGCAAGGTCGAGGGCCCCGCCAAATGCGAATTCGGCCAGCGCGAGGCACGCGGCGGCCGAATCGGCGCTGTGCGAGGCAAGAGCAAGCAGCGGCGCCTCGGGGTCAGGCAGCCCGGCGCCGCCTGCCGCGCGCTCGCTGCGCGACGAATCCCTGGCCTCCAGCCGCGCCTGCACACCCTTCACATAGCTGGGAGTGCGCCCGAGCGGGCCGGCGAGCACGATGCGCTGCGGGTCGAGCAGCGCTCGCACCGCATTAAGGGCCTCGCCGAGCTGCGCGCCGCTGGCATGGAAAGCCCGGCGTGCCTTGGGCTCGCCCTGGCGCTCGCGCTCGATGGCCGCCAGCAGCTTTTGCGCAGCCGCCGCGTCGTGCTCTCGCGCCACGCGCCGCGGCGGCACCAGCCCGAGGCGCCGCAGCACGCCGTAGCCTGAGGCGACCGTGTCCAGGCACCCGCGCCGGCCGCAAGTGCACAGCTCGGTTGCGCCCGCCACGCTGAGGTGGCCGATCTGGCCCGCAGCGCTGTGCCGGCCGCGCACGATGCGCCCGCGCTCCATGACGCTGGCGCCGATGCCCATCGCGGCGTTCACGAGCACGCTGTCGCCGATGCCCGCGCCCTGGCCGAACCGCTGCTCGGCGAGGTTGAGCGCGTGATGCATGGATTCGACCGCCACCGGCAGGCCGAGGGCCGCGGAAACGAGGTCCGCCACGGGCAGGTCGCGCCATCCGAGGTTGGGCGACTCGATGATCAGGCCGCGGTCGCGGTCGACCACGCCGGCCGAGGCGATGCCCACCCCGAGCACGCGCTGGCGCGGGATGCGCGCGAGCGCCAGCAGCGAACGGACCTCGCCCACGAGGAGCTTGAGCGCCGCGCGCGCCGAGGGCTGGTCGAGGAGCTGGACTTCCTTGCGCGAAATGCATTCGCCGCGCAGGTCCGCGATGCGGATCCACTGCTCGAACGCCCCGACGCCGATGCCGATGACATAGGCGCTTTCGGCGCATAGCGCAAGGTCCACCTGCGGTCGCCCGCGCGCGGCGGGGCCGGCTTCGCGCGAGAGCTCGCGCACGAGTCCCGCCTCGACCAGCTCGCGCGTAATGCGCGACACGGCCGCGGGCGTGAGGCCAGTGGCCTGCGCCAGGACGGTGCGCGAAACGGCGGGCGCACGGAACAGGTGCTCGAGCACCAGGCCGCGGTTGTGGCGGCGCAGGTCACCGGGGACCGCGTGCAGCTTGCTAGAATCGTTGCGGCTGATTTTTTTCATGGGACAACACATGCGGGTTGCGCTGGTCGGTGGAACGGGCCTGATCGGCACGGCAAGCGCCGACGCGCTCGCCGTGGCGGGCCACCATGTGACGCTGGTCTCGCGCCACCCGCCGGGCAGCACGCCTGCGGGCGCCGAATGGGTGCGCGGCGACATCGGCGACCCCGCCGCGATCCACGCGGCGCTGGCCGCTGCCCATCCCGATGCCGTGCTGCATCTCGCAGCTTACCTACAGTTCGCCTGTGAGCAAAACCCGGCCGAAGCCGTGCGCGTCAACGTCGACGGGACGCTGAACGTGCTGGAAGCCTGCCGCACGCTGGGTATCGGGCGCATGGTTTTCGGCGGCAGCATCGCAAGTTATGGCGAGCGCACCGACGTCATGCGCGAGGACGACCCGCCCTCAGCCAGCACCGGCCTGTACGGCATGACCAAGCGCCTGGGCGAGATGCTGGGTGTGCGGTATGCCGGGCTCTACGGCCTGACTTTCGTATCGCTTCGTTACGGCGGCGTCTTCGGGCCGGTCGAGGTGAAGAGCGCCGGCATGGCGCTGGTGCGCCAGCGCATCAAGGAAACCGCGCGAGGCGAGGACGTGGCGATCGAAGGCGCCAGCGGCCGCGAACGCTTCCACCTGACCCACGTGACCGACGCCGCGGCCGCGACCGTGGCTGCCCTGCTCCATCCCCGCCCAGCGCATGCGATCTACAACGTCGCCGGCCCGGAGGCCAACTACATGAGCCTCGAGGAAATGCATGCCGCGGTCCGCCGCCTTGCCCCCCACGCCGGCCGCGCCCTGTTCAGCGGCCAGGGCAAGAGCGCCGGCCCGGTGGACACCATCCGCCTGCGCACCGACCTCGCCTTCACCCCGTCGGTATCCGTCGACGCGGGCCTTGCGAGCGACCTCAAAAGTCGACTCTGACCCGACTTTAAAAGTCGGGTCAGAGTCGACTTGTTTGACACGCCCGGCATCGTTCGGTACATTTAATTACCGTTGTGAATTAAATACCGGAAAGGAGCCCGCCGATGCCTGCCACCCAGCCCGACTCCCCTGCAGCGCCGCCGATGCCGCCCTTGCCGCTGTCGCGCAACCCGGGACTGTGGCGGGGCAGTGACCTCCAGGACTCCGAGGACTGGATTTTCCGCTTCCCGCCCGAGTCGCTGACGGAGATCCGCGCCGCGCTTGCCGCCGTGCAGGCGCGAGGGCTCAACGCACCCGCGTTCGGCAAAGCCGACTTCCCGCTGCCGAAATTCTCCACGGTGCTTGCCCACATACTGGAAGAACTCGAAAACGGCCGCGGGTTCTTCCTCATGCGCGGCTTCCCGGTCAACGAGTTCACCGAGGCCGAGTGCGAGATCATCTTCTGGGGCCTGGGCCAGCACCTGGGAATACCGCTGTCGCAGAACGCCGAAGGCCACGAGCTCGGCCATGTGCGCAACCTGGGCCTCGACATCAACAAGACCAACGTGCGCGCCTACCAGACCACCGCCGAGCTGATCTTCCACAACGACCAGAGCGACGTGATCATGCTCATGTGCCTGAAGGCGGCGCGCTCGGGCGGGCAGTCGCGGCTGGTGAGCGTCACCGCGATCCAGAACGAAATCCAGCGGCGCCGCCCCGACCTGCTGGAAGAGCTGTACAAGCCCTTCTACATCGACCGGCGCGGCGAAAGGGGCCGCGAGGACGAGGGCGACGAGCCCTACTACGCGCTACCCGTGCTCTCGTACCACAAGGGACTGGTGAGCGCGCGCTATATTCGCGGCTACATCGAGTCGGCGCAGCGCTTCCCCGAAGTCCCGCGGCTGACCGCGCGGCAGGTCGAGGCGCTCGACCTGTTCGATGCGATCGCCAACGAGCCCGGCATGGCGCTGGCGTTCCAGATGGAGCCGGGCGACTTCCAGCTCGCCAATAACTTCTGCGTGCTGCATTCGCGCACCAATTTCGAGGACTGGCCCGAGCTCAAGGACCGCAGGCACCTGTTGCGCCTGTGGGTCGCCGCGCCCAACGCCCGCGAGCTGCCGCCGTGCTTCGAAACACGCTTCGGCACCTGCGAAGGCGGCAAGAAACGTGGCGGCATCCCGCCGCGAGCCGAGGCCGGCGTGGCCGTGAAGGACCAGGTGCAGGACTTCAGGCTCGAGAAGGTCTGACAACATCGGTTCGCAAGCCGGGTGGCGCAGAACGGCCGCGACAGCGAAAATGCGGGTTGCCGATCCGCCGCACCGCGACCTTTCAGGAGAACGCGAATGTCCTACAACCTCGATGACTTTACCGCCGACTGCCACGCCATCTTCAGCCGGGATCCCGGGCCGGGCGGCCGCGAAGAAGTGCGCACGCTCCTGGAAACCCTGCTGAAGAACAAAGAGTTCGTCCGCAAGCATTGCGTCGACATGAAACCGGGCCTGCACCTTCTGTACGAGGACCCGGAACTCAAGTTCCAGGTCCTCGCCCACATCAACGAAAATCCGCGCGTGTCCCCGCCGCACGACCACGGCGCTTCGTGGGCAATCTACGGCCAGGCCACGGAGTACACCGAGATGACCGAATGGGAGCGGACCGACGACGGTGCCGACCCCGCGCACGCGACCCTCAAGGCGAAGAAGTCCTACCGGCTCACGCCGGGCCATGCCGGGATCTACCAGGACGGGACGATCCACTCGATCGACTACCCGGCCAAATCGTGCTTTGTGCGCGTGACCGGCACCAACCTCGATCGCATTGCGCGGGTCATGTTCGACCTGAAGACCGGCGCGGTCACGCAGATGTCGGCGCAGCGCGCCACCTGACGCTTCCTTCGCGTACCACCCGGGCGCCATCGCCGGGTTCGCGATGCAAAACGCCCGGCGCGCAGGGCCGTCGATTCGCGGTCCGGCGACCTGCTAATGTTCGGCCCATGCCGAAAGTCACCTACGTCCTCACCGACGGCACGCGCAACGAATTCGAAGCCGCGGCCGGCGCGAGCGTCATGGAAACCGCGATCAAGGGCAACGTGCGCGGTATCGACGCCGAATGTGGCGGCTGCCTGTCCTGCGCCACCTGCCACGTCTACGTCGACGAGGAATGGGCGACGCGCCTGCCCGCGCCCGAGCCCGACGAACTCGACATGCTCGGCTTCACCGCGGCCGAGCGAAAACCCACCAGCCGCCTGTCGTGCCAGCTCAGGCTCGACGGATCCCTCGACGGGATCGTCGTGCACATCCCGCCGAACCAGTCCTGACATGCACATCGCCGTCATCGGCACGGGCATCGTAGGCGTGTGCAGCGCCGCCTGGCTGCAGCGCGACGGCCACGCCGTCACCTTCGTCGACCCGCGCGACCCGGGCGAGGCCTGCTCGTTCGGCAACGCCGGCTCGCTGTCGCCCTCCGCTTGCCTGCCGGTGGGCATGCCGGGAATGTGGAAGAAGGCGCCCGGGTGGCTGCTCGACCCGCTCGGGCCGCTGACGATCCGCTGGCCGTACCTGCCGGTGGTAGCGCCGTGGCTGGCGCGTTTCGTCGCCCATTCCTCGCGCGCCGAAGTGGTGCGCATCGCCACCGCCTTGCGCGGACTGTTGGCGCCGATATTCGAGGCCTACGCGCCTCTGCTCGAGCGCGCCGGCGCCAATGCCCTCGTGCGCCGCTCGGGCTGCCTGTACGTCTACTCGTCGCGCGAAACCGCCCGCCAGTGGCAATGGGGCATGGACCTGCGGCGCAGCCTCGGCGTGGACCTGCGCGACGTCGACGAAGACGAACTCGTCACGCTCGAGCCCGACCTGCGCGGCAAGTTCCGCTTCGGCCTGCTCGCGCCCGAGAACGGTTCGACGCTCGATCCCTCGCGGCTGGTGAAAGCGATCCACGCGCGCTGCGTGCTGGACGGTGCCCGAACCGTAAAAGCGGCGGTGAGCGGATTCGAGCGCTCGGGTGCGCGCGTGAGCAGCCTCAAACTGGACAATGGCGCAACGCTCGCCTGCGATGGCGTGGTCGTCGCGGGCGGTGCTTGGTCGGCCTCGCTCGTGCGCCAGCTCGGCAC
>JBBQCV010000052.1:0-20025 GCA_038319115.1 Burkholderiales bacterium
GGCGCTCTTCTCGAACAGCAGCATCGCGAGGTGGTCATCCGACCCCACGCCGGTCGAACCGACCGTGACCCGTCCCGGGTTGGCCTTGGCATAGGCCGCGAGGTCGGCAAGGGTACGGATCGAATTGTCCGCGTGCACGCAGAATGTGCCGGGGTCGTCGACCACATTGCCGAGGTATTCGTAGGATTGCCACGTGTAACCGGCTTTGCGCTCGATCGGCACGGTCAGCAGCGGAGGCGTGTTGACGAACCCGATGGTGTAGCCGTCGGGCTGCGCGGCGGCGATGGCGGTGAAGCCGATCTCGCCGCCCGCGCCGGGGCGGTTGACGATGTTGATCTTGGCGCCGTCGCCGAGGTATTTCTCGATGAAGGGAACGATCGCGCGCGCGATGATGTCGGTGCCCCCGCCCGGCGCGTAGGCGACGATCATGTTGATCGGCTGGTCGGCGGGCCACGCCGCGGTGGCTGCGCCCGGCATTGCAGCGGCCCATGCAAACCCAAACGCGGCCAGGCCGCGCAGTAACACCTTCTTCATGCTGTCTCCTCTGGTTTCATCCATGCAACGCCACGCTGTCTTTGGGCGCCTGCGAGCGATCTTCCCTAGTGTAGTCCCGGCTTATGCTTGCGATACGCAGCCGGTAGTCGGCAATTATGCCTGCGCGGCCCTTGGCCTGCGCCTGGCGGTGCAGCTGCACGTTGCGCCAGGCCTGCACCGACGCCTCGTCGCGCCAGAATTGCAGCGAGACGTACTTCCCCGGCGTGGTGATGCTCTCGAAGCGCTCAAGTGAGATGAACCCCTCTGCCTTGTCCAGCTCGGGCTTGAGCTGGGCGGCGAGATCGAAGTAATCGGGCAGGCGCCCCTCGGCGGGCGTGAATTCGAAAATCACGGCGATCATTGCGCTCCTCCGATGGTGGTTACCGTCCCGCGCAGAAGTGCGGCCACGACGGAGGATAGCGGAATCGGCTGCGGGAAAAGCGCCGAAGCGGCCTATATACTTTCGCGCCATGAAACACCCTGCCCACGCCGCGCCCCATTTCGCCTTCTGGCCGCGCGACATGCCGCGCAACCTGCCGCCGGCCGAGGCGACTTTGCACGCCACGTTCGAAGCCGCCGCCCGGCGCCATCGCGACAAGACGTTCCTCTACTTCGAAGGCATTGCGCTCGGTTACCGCGCGGCGCTCGGGCAGGTGGAAGCCCTCGCCGGTTACTTACAGGCTGCATGCAGCGTGCGGCGAGGCGACCGCGTGCTGGTCGACCTGCAGAACAGCGCGCATTTCGTCATCGCGCTGTACGCCGTCCTGCGCGCCGACGCGGTGGTGGTGCCGGTCAGCCCGGCCAACCTTGCCGGCGAGCTGGCGCACTACATCGAAGACAGCGGTGCCAGGGTGGCAATCGCCGCAGGCGAGATCGCCGAGCGTTTCGCCGGCCTGCCGCTCGAGCACCTGCTCGTTGCCGGCAGCGCAGGATGGGAGGCCGCGCTCGCCGCGCGGCTCGCACCCACCGCCTCACGCTCGCAGCCCGGCGACCTGTGCATGATGCCCTACACCTCGGGCAGCACGGGCCAGCCCAAGGGCTGCATGCACACCCACGCCTCGGTGCACCACAACGTCCTCGGCTCGATCCTGTGGAAGCATGTGACCGATAAAACAGTCGCGCTTGCGACCGCCCCCTTTTTTCACGTGACCGGCCTCATCCACAGCCTCATGGCCACGGCGCATGCCGGCGGCACCATCGTGATCCAGCCGCGCTGGGACCCGGTGCGCGCCGCGGAGCTGGTGGAGCGCCACCGCTGCACCCACTGGGATTCGGTCCCGACGATGCCGATCGACCTGCTGTCGAGCCCGGAGGCGATGCGGCGCGACATCTCCTCGCTCAAATGGCTGTTCGGCGGCGGCGCCGCGATGCCCGAGGCGATCGCGCAGAGGCTGCGCGAGGTATGCGGCGTGGACTACATCGAGGGTTACGGCCTCACCGAGACCATCTCGCAGACCCACATGAACCCGCCGCAGCGCGCAAAGAAGCAGTGCCTCGGCATCCCCGCGTTCGACACCGAGGCCTACGTGGTCGATCCGCAGACGCTTGCGGTATTGCCGTCGGGTGAAGCCGGCGAGATCGTGGTGCGCGGCCCGCAGTTGCTCTCCGGCTACTGGCGCAACGCAAAGGCCGACCGCGAATCGTGGGTGGCGATCGGCGGGCCGGGCGAAGGGCGCAAGTTCTTCCGCACCGGCGACCTCGGGCGCGTGGACGAGGATGGCTACTACTTCATCTCAGACCGGCTCAAGCGCATGATCAACTCCGCCGGCCTCAAGGTCTGGCCGGCCGAGGTCGAGGCCGCGATGTACCACCACCCCGCGATCAAGGAGTGCTGCATCATCGCCACACCCGACGCGAGGAAAGGCGAGGTGGTGAAGGCCGTGGTGGTGCTGAAGGCGGAAGCGGCGGCCACCACCGGCGCCGGGATCATCGAGTGGATGCGCACCAGGATGGCCGCCTACAAGGTTCCGCGCGCAGTCGAGTTCATTGACGCGCTGCCGCGCACGCCTTCGGGCAAGATCCAGTGGCGCGCGCTGCAGGACAGGGAATTCGGCCGGGAGGGCAAAGCGGGCGGCGGTGGCTCGGCGCCTGATTCGAGCGGTTAACGGACATGTTCGGCCTGCATTCGATGAAGTAGGCCGTCGTGGCCGCGCCAGGCCTGCCTGCCGCGCTCCCCACCGGCGCGATCTTGTTTCCACATTTGGAAAATGGATTACCATGAGAATCGCATATCCATTGAGTCTACGGATTTAAAAGTTAATGTTTTCCGGAATATCACGCGATCTCCTGAAGCTCGGCTGGCCGGTGCTCATCGCCCAGCTCGCGGTGATGATCAACGGCGTGATCGACACCGTCATGGCCGGGCGGCTGGGGGCGGAGGACCTCGCGGCAGTCGGCATTGGGGCGAGCATCTACATCAGCGTGTTCGTCACCCTCATGGGGGTGCTGATCGCGCTGACGCCGCTGGTGGCGCAGCTCTACGGGGCCGGCAATTTTGCCGCCATCGGCGAGGAGGTGCGCCAGAGCGTGTGGCTGGGGATTTTCCTCACCGCGCTGGCTTTCGTGCTGATCTACTTTCCCGAGCCTTTCCTCGCCCTCGCCGCGGTAGCCCCGGCGGTCGAGGTGAAGATCCGCGCCTACCTGCGAGTCATCGCGATTGGCGTGCCTGCGATGCTCATGTTCCGCGTGTTCTATTCCTTCAGCACCGCGGTGTCGCGGCCGCGCGTGATCATGGTGCTCAACCTCGTGGGCCTCGCGCTCAAGATCCCGCTGAACCTGGTGTTCATGCACGGCTACCTCGGGGCGCCGGCGCTGGGGGGGCCGGGATGCGCGTACTCCACCACCATCATCGCCTTCGTGACCGCCATTGCGGGCTGGACGTGGTGCCGCATGAGCCCGGATTACGCGCGCTATGGCGTGTTCTGGCGCTGGTCCTGGCCGCACGGGTCCGAGCAGTTGCGCCTCCTGCGCATCGGCGTGCCGATTGGCTTCACCTTTCTCGTCGACGTCACCTCTTTCACTTTCATGGCGCTGTTCATCGCCCGGCTGGGCACCGAAAGCTCCGGTGGCCACCAGATCGCCGCCAACCTGACCGCGCTCATGTACATGATGCCGCTGGCCGCGGCCAGCGCTACCGGCGTGCTGGTCGGCCAGGCGATCGGCGCGCAGGACCCGCAGCGCGCGCGCCTCACCGGCCTGGTCGGCATCGGTGGCGGGTTCGCCATTGCCTGCGTGGTCGCGCTGGGCGTTTGGTTCGGGCGCGAGGCCATTGCCGGGTTGTACACGCGCGATGCCCATGTCCACGCGGTCGCGGTCACCCTGCTCGCCTTCGTGTCCTTCTACCACTTGTGCGATGCGGTAGCGGCGATTGCGGTGAGTGCCCTGCGCGGCTACAAGAAGACCGTGGTGCCCATGCTCTCCAACGTGTTCTCGCTGTGGGGGCTGGGCCTGGGCGGCGGATACGTGCTCGCGTTCGGCCATGCAGGCTGGCCTGCGATGGGCGCCGCCGGCTTCTGGATCGGCGCCACCGTGGGCATGGTGACCGGCAGCGTCGTGATCACGCTGTATTTCCTGCACGTGAGCCGAAGCGAGATGCGGCACGCGCCTTCGCAAGCGTACGCCGGCATGCCCGCTTCGATGGATAATCAGGCCCGATGAACATCCACCGGAAGGTCGCCGTAGTCACCGGTGCCGCGCGCGGCATCGGGCTTGCCATCGCCAAGAAATTCATCGAACAGGGATACGCGGTCGCGCTGGTCGACATCGACGCCGCGGAACTTGCCCGCGCCGAGTCGACGCTGGGCGAGGCGACCCTCGCGCTGGCCTGCGACGTGGCCGACCCGCGTCAGGTGCGCGCTGTCGTGGACGAAGTCGAGGCGCGCTTCGGGCGCATCGATGCGCTGGTCAACAACGCCGGGATCGCGGTATTCAAGCCACTCCTCGAAACCACGCACGCCGAATGGGAGCGCGTGCTGGCGGTCAACCTGACCGGCCCTGTCCTGTTTGCGCAACCCTGTGCGCCGGTGATGCTGAAGAATCCCGGCGGCAGCATCGTCAACATCGGCTCGATCTCCGGCCTGCGCGCAAGCACCCTGCGCGTCGCCTACGGCACGAGCAAGGCCGCCCTCGCCCACCTGACGCGCCAGCAGGCCGCCGAACTCGGCATTGTTGGCATCCGCGTCAACCTCGTCGCGCCGGGCCCGGTCGATACGGCGATGGCCAAGCTGGTGCATACGGACGACATCCGTGCCGACTACCACGACGCTATTCCGCTCAACCGCTACGGCCTGGAGGAGGAGATCGCCGCAGCGGTGTGGTTCCTGTGCAGCGATGCCGCCAGCTACGTGAACGGCCAGGCGCTGGCGGTGGACGGCGGTTTCGACGCGGCGGGTATCGGCCTGCCGAGCCTGCGCAAAAGCTAGGCTTGCACCGACCCCGGGATTGGGGCGGCAGGCTCTTTGTCCCCCAACGCGCACTGCGCGCAGATGCACGCCTTGCGGCGGGCGAACTCGGGCACCCGGGCCAGCAGTGCTTCGCCGAATTCGGCCCGCTGGCACCAGCACGGCTCGCCGGGAGAAGCGCTTTCCATTACGCAGGCATTGGCGCCGCCGCACAACGGGCAGCGCGATGCGTCGAGGGTCAGAGGATGACCTTGGATTTTTCCGCCGGGGCGTCGCATTCGACCTTGCCGCCGAGCTGCGAGATGCGCGCACGCGTCTCGTCGAGCTTGCGGTCGATGTCGTCGTCGCTCTGGTCCGGATCGTGGTGGAACAGGTGCAGGCGCTTCACCTGGGCGCGCACCGCGAGGTCGGCGACCTCGCTCACGCATGAGTGGCCCCAGTCCACTTTGGAGGGGTACTCGTGATCGCGGTAGGTGGTGTCGGTGATGAGCAGGTCGGTGCCGCGCACGAACTCGATCAGGCGATCCAGGTAGCGCTGGTCGCGCCGCGGGTCGGTGGGCAGGTAGAGCTCGTTATCGGTGATGTAGCACACCGAATGGCCGCGCGCGGTGACTTTGTAGCCCAGGCACGAGCCGGGGTGCTTCAGCAGCATCGTGTCGATGCGCACGGGGCCGAACGTGAGCGACTCCTCGCGCAGGTCGCGGAACACCAGGTGCGCGCCGAACTCACGGATGGTGACCGGGAAATACACGCCCTCCATCTGCGCCGCGATCGCGCGCGCGATGGTGAGGTCGCCCTGGTAGGGGCCGAAGATCTCGACCTGGTTGCCGCGCACATACAGCGGCGCGAAGAACGGCACCGTGTTGATGTGGTCCCAGTGCGTGTGCGATATGAAGATCCGCCCCGAGAAGCGCTGCTGGCCCGAGGCCATGATGTGGTCCGAGAGCTGCTTGATTCCCGAACCGCAGTCGAAAATGAACAGCGGCTCTCCGCCGATTTCGAGCGTCACGCAAGAGGTGTTGCCGCCGCGCCGCAGGGTCCCCGGGCCGGGCACCGGCAACGTGCCGTGCACGCCCCAATAGGTGACCGTCAACTGGTTGGACACGAACTCGTCGATCGAAGCCAGCAGCGTCTGCGGGTTGATCGGCTTCACGATGTAGCCGTCGGCGCCGAGCTCGCGCGCGCGCCGGCGGTCGAAGTCGTACGACTTGGCCGACAGGACGATGATCTTCATCGACTCGAGCTCGGGCCGCCCGCGCAGTTCGCGGCACAGTTCGAACCCGTCCATTACCGGCATCATGAGGTCGGTGATCACGCAGTCCGGGCGCTCGCCGGGGATCTCCTTCAGCGCCTGCTGGCTGGACTCGTTGGACACCACTGTGTGCCCGGCGCTTTCGAGCACGCGGCGCAGCAGGGCGAGGATGTCGGGATCATCGTCGACGATGTAGAACTTCATCTTTATCCGGGTTTCGTGTTCATGGGTCAGGCGGCTGGCCGGTTTCCGGCGAAGGCATCCGCGAGCAAAGATAACACGCCGGCATACTCGACCCGGCGCGGGTTCGGGTACGGGCTCCCGGTGGCGATGCGGGCGGCTTTTTCCAGCCCGTCGGCCGGCATGCCTATGCCCGCGAGGCGCATTTCCAGGCCGAGGCTTATCCCGAGGTCGAACAGGCCGCGCGGCGCGTCCGCGCAGCCCAGGGCGCGCGCGATCCGCGCCATCGCCGCAGCGGCGGCGTCACGGTTGTAGCGCGCTGCATGCGGCAGCACGATGCTGTGCGTCTCGGCGTGCGGCAGGTTGAACGTGCCGCCCAGCACATGGCACAGCTTGTGGTGCAGGCCCATGCCGGTGGTCGCGAAAGACACCCCGGCAAGCCACGCGCCGTACAGCGCGTCCGAGCGCGCGGCGATGTCGCTGGGGGCCTGCATCACGCGCGGGAGCGCATCGGCCAGCGCCCGGATGCCCTCCTCGGCCTGCAGCGCGTTGACCGGGTTCCCGTCGGCGGCGTACAGCGCCTCCACACAGTGCGCGATAGCGTTCATCCCGCTTGCGGCGGACAACCGCGCCGGCAGCCCGAGCGTGAGCGCCGGGTCGTAAATGACGGTGCGCGGCAGCACTTTCGGGTCGCGCAGGGTCTTCTTCATGCCGGCCTCGGTCACGCCGAGGATGGTGGTCATCTCCGAGCCCGAGTAGGTCGTGGGCACGGCGATGATCGGCAGTCCCGAGGTCAGCGCGATCGCCTTGCCCAGGCCGATAGTCGAGCCTCCGCCCACCGCGATGCAGCAGTCCGCACCCGATTCGGCTGCCACGCGGCGCGCATCGGCGGCCACTTCCACCGGCACATGCATCACCGCCCCGGCATAGGTGCCGGCCAGGCGCGCTCCGAGGCCATCGGCCACCGCGCGCACGCTCCCGCCCCGCCCCGGTGTTGACAGCACGAGCGCGCGCCTGGCGCCGAGCTTTTCCATTTCATCGCCGAGACGCGCGATGCTCCCGGCGCCGAACACCACCCGCATCGGCAGGCCGGTATATTCGAACGGGTTCACGCGACTATGTTCATGCGACTGTGTTCATGCGACTGTGTTCATGCGACTGCCTTCATGCGAATGCCTTCGTGCGGCACGGCCACCCGGCCGCGCCCGTAGTTTATCGGAGCGGGCCTGATCGACGCAGCCCGTCTTGCACGGTAGGCTGGCGCCATGCCCGCCCGAAAATCACCTCCCCGGCCCTCCCCCGCCAAATCATCTTCACCGAATGAAGTGCTGGGCCTCGACCACGTGGTGCTGCGCGTGCGCGACCTCGCCGCGAGCATCGACTTCTACAAGCGCGTAATCGGCGCCCGTGTCGAGCGCCAGTTACAGGTGCCGCGCATCGTTCAACTGCGCGTCGGGGCATCGCTGCTCGACCTCGTGCCCGGCCGCAAAGGCCGCGGCACCACCAACCTCGACCACTTCGCGCTGCGCGTGGCGCGCCTCGACGTGGCGTCGCTGGCGTTTAGGCTCGCACGCTTCGGCATCGCCCCCGGCGCGATAGCCGAACGCTACGGCTCGGAAGGCTACGGGCCTTCGGTGTATTTCAACGACCCTGACGGCAACATGATCGAGTTGAAAGGGCCCGCCGTCCGGCCGCGAATTCAGCGCCGCATCAGGCGGCCGCCTGCGGCCCGCCGAGGCTGATGCGGACGTCAGGTCGCCGGGCGAGGATTTTCCGGTTGCGGGAGGGTCCCCTTGCTTGACGGGCCAGAGCGCTTCACTGACAATCTGGCGGCCATAAAAACGATACACGCGCCGGCGTGCAGGAATCGCCGGACGCAGTGGTGTTTGATCCGCGTGGAAGCGAACCGGAGGAGGGTCGGTGCAACTAAACGCAGTGGCGCGACCGGGTACCGCAGCAGCAAGCGCCAGTCGACTGCTGCGCGTCGATGAAGTCTCCGTCCGGTTCGGCGGGATCATCGCCCTCGATGGCGTTTCCTTCGACGTCGCCCCGGGGGAGATCGTCGGCCTCATCGGCCCCAACGGCGCCGGCAAAACCACCCTCTTCAACTGCCTGTCGCGGCTGTACGCGTGCGACAGCGGCAGCATCACCTTCGACGGCATCCCGCTGCTCGCCATCCCGCGCCACAAGATTGCCGAATCGGGTATCGGACGCACGTTCCAGAACCTCGCGCTGTTCCGCACCATGAGCGTGCTCGATAACGTCATGCTCGGCTGCCACAGCCGCACCAAGAGCGGCTTCTTCGCCAACGCGGTGCGCCTTCCCTTCGTGCCGCGCGAAGAGGCGGTTGCCGCCGCCAGGGCGCGCGAGCTGATCGCGTTCCTCGATCTTGGCAGCGTGGCCGCGGCGCGCGTTGCGGACCTGCCTTTCGGCACGCAGAAGCGCGTCGAGCTTGCGCGCGCGCTCGCAAGCGACCCCAAGCTGCTTTTGCTCGATGAGCCCGCGAGCGGCCTGAACCACGAGGAAGTGGGCGCCCTCGGCGCCCTGATCCGGCACATCCGCGACACCCTCGGCGTCACGGTCCTGCTGGTAGAGCACCACATGAGCCTGGTGATGAGCGTGTCGGACAAGGTGGTGGCGCTCAACTTCGGGCGCAAGATCGCCGAAGGCACGCCGGCCGAGGTGCAGGCCCATCCGGAAGTGGTGCAGGCTTACCTGGGCACCTCGGACTGATGGCGCTGCTCGAGGTGACCGGCCTGCACGCTGCCTACGGGCCGACCCGGGTCCTGCACGGCATCGACTTCAGTCTCGAGGAAGGCTCCATCACCGCACTCCTTGGCGCCAATGGCGCCGGCAAGACCACCACCTTGCGCGCGCTGTGCGGCATGGTCAAAACCCAGGGCGAGGTGCGTTATGCGGGCGAACGCATCGATGGCAAGGCCACCGAAGACATCGTGCGCCTGGGCATCGCCCACGTCCCCGACGGGCGCGGCACTTTCGTCAACCTCTCGACCGAGGAGAACCTGCGCCTGGGCGCCTATGTGCGCAAGGACAAGAGCCAGCTGGCGGGTGACTTCGAGCGCGTCTACGGCTACTTCCCGCGACTCAAGGAGCGCCGCCACCAACAGGCAGGCACGCTCTCGGGCGGCGAGCAGCAGATGCTGGCGGTGTCGCGCGCGCTCATGCTGCGCCCTCGCCTCCTGTTGCTCGATGAGCCTTCCTTCGGCCTCGCGCCGCTCATCGTGCGCGAAATCTTCGACATCATGCGCGCCATCAACAAATCCGAGAACGTGAGCATCCTGCTGGTGGAGCAGAATGCGGCCATGGCGCTCGACCTGGCCGACCGCGCCTACCTCATCGAAACCGGCAAGGTGGTGCTGTCGGGGACGTCCCAGGAAATCAAGCAGGACGAGGCGGTGCGCCGCTCGTACCTGGGCTACTAGGCGCAAACCGGCCCACGATGGAAACCTTCCTCCACCAAGTCATCGCGGGCCTCGCCACCGGCGGCATCTACGCCAGCGTCGCGCTTGCGCTGGTGATGATCTACCAGGCCACCCACCTGGTGAATTTCGCCCAGGGCGAGATCGCCATGTTCGCCACCTACATCGCGTGGACGCTGATCCAGTCGGGGATGCCGTACTGGGCGGCTTTCTTCCTGACCATCATCATCGCGTTCGTGATGGGCGTGCTGATCGAGCGCATCATCGTGCGGCCGGTGGAGCAGGCGCCCGTGCTGTCCGTGGTGGTGGTGTTCATCGGCCTGTTGGTGATCTTCAACAGCATGGCGGGCTGGATCTATACCTACACCATCAAGACTTTCCCCAGCCCGTTCCCGTCGAGCCCCCCGTTTGGCAGCCGATTGGTGTCTTCGCACGAGCTCGGTGCCATCGGGGTGACGCTGGTGGTGCTCGCGCTGTTGTGGGCGTTCTTCCGCTTTACGCCGCTGGGCCTGGCCATGCGTGCGGCGGCGCAGAACCCGGAATCGAGCCGCCTGGTCGGCATCCGCGTGGGCTGGATGCTCGCGCTGGGCTGGGGCCTCGCCTCCTCCATCGGCGCCGTCGCCGGCATGATGGTCGCGCCGGTGGTGTTCCTCGACCCGAACATGATGGCGGGCATCCTGCTGTATGCATTTGCCGCCGCGCTGGTGGGCGGCATCGATTCGCCCGGTGGCGCGGTGCTGGGCGGCTTTATCGTGGGGGTGCTGGAGAATGTGCTGGGCGCCTATGTGATCGGCAATGAACTCAAGCTGTCGGTGGCGCTGGTCCTCATCGTTGGCGTCCTGGTCGTACGGCCTTCGGGGCTGTTCGGCAAAGTACACGTCACGCGGGTATGAGCCCATGAGACTGAACCCGACCCTGTCCGTGACCCAGCGCGTGGTGGGGCTGGTCGTGCTCATCGCGGCGGCATGCGCCCTGCCCTTCCTCGTGAGCAACTACACGACCTTCCAGTGCACGCTGGTGCTGGTCTACGCGATCGCCCTGCTGGGCCTGAACATTCTCACCGGCTACAACGGGCAGATTTCGCTGGGGCACGGAGCGTTCTACGCGATCGGCGCCTACGTGACTGCAGTCCTCATGGACAAGTACGGCGTGCCCTACTGGGCCACGGTGCCCGCGGCGGGCGCGGTGTGCCTGCTGGTGGGCTTCCTCTTCGGCCTGCCTGCGCTGCGCCTCGAAGGCCTGTACCTCGCGCTTGCGACGTTCGCCCTTGGCGTGTCCATGCCGCAGTTGCTCAAGTACAAGCACCTCGAGGAATGGACCGGCGGGGTGCAGGGCATTGTCATTATCAAGCCGGACCCGCCTTTCGGCCTGCCGCTCAACCCGGACCAGTGGCTGTACTACTTCACCCTCGCCGTCATGCTGGTGATGTTCCTCCTTGGCTGGAACCTGCTGCGCGGACGGGTCGGGCGGGCGCTGGTGGCGATCCGCGACCATCCCGTCGCGGCCGAGGCCATGGGCGTCAATACCGCCAAGTACAAGTCGCTCGCGTTCGGGGTGAGCGCGATGTACACCGGCGTGGCCGGCGCGCTCGGGGCCATCGCGGTGCAGTTCGTGGCCCCCGACAGCTTCAACATCTTCCTGTCGCTCACGTTCCTGATCGGGATCGTGATCGGCGGCCTCGCCTCGATTCCCGGCGCGATCTTCGGGGCGATCTTCACCCAGTTCGTGCCCAACATCGCCGACCAGATCTCCAAGGCGGCGCCGTGGGCCATCTACGGCGTCTTCCTGATCGGGTTCATGTACGTGATGCCGGTCGGCGTCGCCGGGGCGATCCGGATTCTATGGGCGAAACTCACACGTCCGAAAAGCAGCACCCCGCAGAGCACGGGGCAACCCATCGTAGAAGGAGGTCCGCATGGCAACTAATCATTCAATCAGGCACCTGTTGGTTTCAGCCGCCGCGATGGCGGGATTGGCAGCCGCCGCGCCGGGGGCGCTGGCGCAGAAGAAGTACGACAAGGGCGCTACCGACACCGAAATCAAGGTCGGCAACATCATGCCCTACAGCGGCCCGGCGTCGGCCTACGGCACCATCGGCAAGGTCGAGGCGGCGTACTTCAAGATGATCAACGACCAGGGCGGCATCAACGGTCGCAAGATCAACTTCATCTCGGTCGACGACGGCTATAGCCCGCCCAAGACGGTGGAGATGGCGAGGAAACTGGTCGAGCAGGACGAAGTGCTGCTGGTGTTCCAGCCGCTGGGCACCCCGCCCAACTCGGCGATCCACAAGTACATGAACGCCAAGAAAGTGCCGCAACTGTTCGTGGCCACCGGCGCGACCAAGTGGAACGACCCGAAGGGCTTCCCGTGGACCATGGGCTGGCAGCCGAACTACCAGGTCGAGGCGGCCATCTACGCCAAGCACGTCCTCGCCAACAAGCCCAACGCCAAGATCGCCGTTCTCTACCAGAACGACGATTATGGCAAGGACTACCTCAAGGGCTTCAAGGACGGCCTGGGCGCGAATGCCAAGCAGATCGTCTCCGAGGTGTCCTACGAAACGAGCGACCCCACGGTCGATTCGCAGGTTGTGCAGATGCAGGGCTCGGGCGCCGATGTGTTTTTCAACATCACCACGCCCAAGTTCGCCGCGCAGGCGATCCGCAAAGCCTACGACATCGGCTGGAAGCCCCTGCACTACCTCAACAACGTGTCGGCTTCCATCGGTTCGGTGCTCACGCCCGCAGGCCTGGATAAATCGGTCGGCCTGATCTCCACCCAGTACCTCAAGGACCCGCTCGACGGCGCCTGGGCCAACGACAAGGGCCTGAACGACTGGAAGGCCTTCATGGCCAAATACTATCCCGAGGGTGACCTCAAGGATGGCTCCAATGTGTTCGGCTACACGGCGGCGCAGGGCCTGGTGCAGGTGCTCAAGCAGTGCGGCGACCTCCTCACGCGCGAAAACGTGATGAAGCAGGCGGCCAACCTGAAAAACTTCGAGCCCACCCTCATTCTGCCGGGCATCAAGGTCAACACCAGCCCGACCGACTTCGCGCCGATCCAGCAGGAACAGATGGTGCGATTCGACGGCAAGCAGTGGATACGCTTCGGCGAGATCGTGAGCAAGTAGGTTTTTCCCGCGTCACCGGCGAAGCGCCTGTCCAGCGCCCACGGCACTACAAGCGCTTCGCCACCTCCTCCAGCATCACCTCCGTAGCCCCCCCGCCGATCGACTGGATGCGCGCATCGCGCGCCATGCGCTCGATGGCCGAGTCGCGGATGTAGCCGAACCCGCCGTGGAACTGCAGGCAGTCGTACATGACCTCGTTGACGAGCTCGCCGCAGTACGCCTTGACCATCGACACTTCCTTGACGCAATCACGTCCTTGCGCGTCGGCCCACGCCGCCGAGTAGACGAGCTGCCGGCCGGCCTCGACCTTCGCCGCCAGCATGGCCACGCGCTGGCGGATCGCCTGCTTGTCCCATAGCACCGCGCCGAACGCCTTCCTTTGCTTCACGTACTGGAGCGTCAGTTCGAGCGCCCGGGCCGCCTCGCCCATCGCCATCGCCCCGAGTGCGATGCGCTCGTTCTGGAAATTCTTCATGATCGCGTAGAAGCCGCGCCCTTCCTCTCCAAGCAGGTTTTCGGCCGGCACGCGGCAGTCGTCGAACACCAGCTCGGCGGTGTCGGAAGAGCGCCAGCCCATCTTTTCCAGCGGGCGCGCCACCGCCAGGCCGGGCGTGTCCTTCTCGACGATGAACATCGAGATGCCCTTGGTGCCGGCCGCCGGGTCGGTCTTGGCGGCAACGAAATAGAGATCCGCGTGCACGCCGTTGGTGATGTACATCTTGCTGCCGTTCAGGACCCAGCCAGCGACATCGCGCCGCGCGCTGGTGCGGATTGAGCGCACGTCCGAACCCGCGTCGGGCTCGGTGACGGCCACCGCGGTGATCTTTTCGCCCGTCACGATCGCCGGCAGGTAGCGCTCGAGCTGGGCGGGCGACCCGGCGTTGACGAGATGGGGCGAGGCCATGTCGGTGTGCACGAGCACCGTCACCGCGAAACCGCCGAACGACGAGCGCCCGAGTTCCTCGGCCAGCAGCGCGGTGCCCAGCACGCTCATGCCCGCGCCGCCGTACTCTTCCGGGTAGCGCAGGCCGAGGAAGCCCAGGCTGCCCATGCGGCGCAGGATGTCGCGCGGCACGAACCCTGCCTCCTCCCATTCGCGCCCTGCCGGCTCCACCTCGTTGGCGATAAAGCGGCGCAGCGAATCGCCCAGCATGCGCAGGCTGTCGCCCTCGGAATCCCCGAACCAATGCGTTGTCGTATCCATAGGGCCATTATGGCGCAGCTGGTTCGCGCCAGATCCCTCCCGCCGGTGCGGAATCGCGACCGGATTGGCTACAATGGGCGCAACGCATTCGACTGGAGAAATACCATGCAATACGACCTCTTGCTACGCGGCGGCCGGGTGATCGACCCGGCACAGGGCATCGACGGCGCTTACGATGTGGCGATCACCGCGGGCTGCATCGCGGCCGTAACCCCGAATATCGTTCCCTCCTCGGCCAAAAAAGTAATCGACGTCACGGGCAAGCTGGTGCTGCCCGGCCTCATCGACAGCCACGCGCATGTGTTCCAGCACGTCACCGGCCGCTTCGGGCTTGATGCCGACCTGTGCGGCGTGCATTCGGGCGTCACCACCCTGATCGACCAGGGCGGGCCCTCTTGCATGACCATGCCGGCGTTCCGCGAGTTCGTGGTCAAGGCCAAGAAGTCGCGCGTGCTCGCCTTCGAGTCGTCCTACCTCGTCGGCGGCATGGAAGGCCACTATTACCCGTCGCTGTACAAGCCCGACTGCCTCGACGTGGATGCCACCGTGGCCAGCGCCAAGGCCAACCGCGATATCGTCAAGGGATTCAAGGCGCACGCCGAGATCGGTGGCATGTCGCGCTGGGGCATCGAAGTCATGCGGCTTGCGTCCGAGATCGGCAAGGGCGCCACCCTGCCGGTCTACATCCACTTCGGCCAGTTGTGGCCCGCGCCGGACGGCACCCAGGGGATCGATCCCGACACGATCCTCCCGGAAGTGGTCAAGCTGCTCAAGCTCGGCGACATTCTCGCCCACCCGTTTTCGCGTCATCCCGGCAGCTTCGTCGACCGCCATGGCAAGGTGCACCCGGTGGCCAAGGAGGCCATCGCCAACGGCGTCAAGGTCGACGTCGGTCATGGCTCGCACTTCAGCTTCAAGATGGCGCGCATCGCGCTGGACGCGGGCATCATGCCCGACACCCTGGGCGCCGACATGCACGGCTACAACACCACCGTGCCCAGGCCCGTCGGCACGCCCGAGCAGCATTCAGACCAGGAGCACATGTTCTTCGGCTCGCAGCGCTTCTCGCTGGTGTCGACGATGACCTCCATGCTCGCGTGCGGACTTACGCTCGAACAGATCGTACCCATGGTGACCTCCAACTGCGCCACCATGGTCGGCATGGGCGACACCATAGGCACGCTCAAGCCCGGCGTGGAGGCCGACGTCTCGGTGCTCGACGACCAGCGCGGGCGCTGGGTACTGCAGGACAACGAGAAGACCCAGGTCGTGACCGACCGCATGCTTACGCCCGCATTCTGCCTGCGCGCAGGGGAGCGCTTCGACGCCGACGCCTCCATCCTGCCCGTGGCGCAGGCTGCATGAGGCCCGCATGACCGCGCTTGGCGTGGGAGCCTCGCTCCTGCGCAAAGAGGACGACCGCTACATGCGCGGGCTGGGCGAGTTCGTTGGCGATATCCAGCGGCCCGGCACGCTCGATGTCGCCTTCGTGCGCTCGCCGATCGCGCATGGCCGCATCCTCGCGATCCGCAAGCCGGCAGGGCTCGAAGCCAGCGTGTTCACCATGGACGACCTCGCCGGAGTGAAGCCTATCCGCGCGGTGTCGAGCCTCAAAGGGTTCAAGGCCTCCGACCTGTGGCCGCTCGCGCGGGACAAGGTGCGGCATGCGGGAGAATCGGTGGCCCTATGCATCGCCCGCACGCGCGCCGAGGCCGAGGACATTGCATCACTCGTCGAAGTCGATTACGACCCGCTACCTGCGGTGATCGACATGGTCGAGGCGCGCACCAATCCCGCCGCGCTGGTACACGAAGCCTGGGGCGACAACGTTTTCCTCGAGACCTTCGTCGACGCCGATTTCAGCGAAGCGAAGAAGAGCGCGCCGATCAAGGTGCGCCGGCATGTGCGCACCGCGCGGCAGTCGATGGCGCCGCTGGAAGGCCGCGGCGTGCTGTGCGAATGGAACACGCGCCTGGCCCAGCTCGAGATGTACAGCTCGGCGCAGATGCCGCACATCAACCGCGCCGGCCTGTCCGAATGCCTCGGCCTCGACCAGGGCGCGATCCGCGTCATCGCCCCCGATGTGGGCGGCGGATTCGGCTACAAGGGCATCCTGCTGCCCGAGGAAATCTGCCTCGGCTGGCTCGCGCGGCACCTCGGGCGCCCGGTGCGCTGGATCGAGGATCGGCGCGAGCAACTGGTGGCCAACACCAACTGCCGAGAGCACGATTACGACATCACCGTGTATGCCCACGCCGATGGCAGGTTCATCGGCGTCGACTGCGATGCCACGGTCGATTCGGGCGCGTATTCGCTCTACCCGTTTTCGGCGTGCCTCGAGGCCGCGCAGGTCGGCTCGATCCTGCCGGGGCCCTACAAGATGGAACGCTACCGCTGCCGCACGTGGTCGGCAGCGACCAACAAGCCGGGCATCCTGCCGTATCGCGGCGTCGCGCGTACCGGCGTGTGTTTCGCGATGGAGCTCATGGTGGATGCCGTGGCCCGCGCGGCCGGGCGCGAGCCTTTTGAGGTGCGCCTCGCCAACCTCGTGCAGCGCGAGGACATGCCCTACAACAACATCACCAACAAGCACTTCGATTCGGGCGATTACCCTGAGGCGGTGCGCAAGGCGGTGGCCGCGCTCGACCTGCCCAAGTGGCGCGCGCGGCAGGCAAAAGGCGAGGCCGACGGGCGCAGGATAGGCGTCGGTGTGTCGGTCTACTGCGAACAAGGCGCGCACGGCACCTCGGTGTATTACGGCTGGGGCATTCCCATGGTGCCGGGGCACGAACAGTGCTTCGCACGGCTTTCACCCGATGGCATGCTCGAATTACGCATCGGCGCCCAGTCGCACGGCCAGAGCCTCGAGACCACGCTGGCCCAGGTGGCCAACGAAGTCCTCGGCATCGACCCGGCCAACGTGCGCCTCATCCATGGGGACACCGCATTGACGCCCTACTCCACCGGGACCTGGGGTTCGCGCTGCATGGTGATGTCGGGGGGTGCCGTGGCCGCCGCGTCCAGGGAAATCGGCCGGCGCGTCAAGTTCATCGCCGGCAAGCTGCTCGAGGTGGCGGTGGCCGACCTCGTGCTCGAGGAAGGCCGGGTCAAGGTCGCGGGCACCGACAAGTCGCTGACGCTGGCCGAAGTCGCGCACGTCTGGTATCGCGCGCCGCAATTGCTTCCACCCGACGTGGACCCCGGCGGGCTGGAGGCCACCGCGGGTTACAAGGCGAAGGTCGACACCGGCACGTTCAGCTACGCCTGCCACGCAGTCGCGGTCGCGGTCGACACGGGCACGGGTCACACAGAGATCCTCGACTACGTGATCGCGGAGGATGGCGGCACGCTCATCAATCCGATGGTGGTCGACGGCCAGATCTGCGGCGGCACCGCGCAGGGCATAGGCACCGCGCTGTATGAAGAAATGCCCTATGACAGCGCCGGCCAGCCGCTGGCCTCGACGCTTGCCGATTACCTGCTGCCCGGCCCGACCGAGGTGCCGGCGCCGCGCATCCTGCACATGGAAACGCCCTCGCCCTACACCGAGTTCGGCCAGAAGGGCATCGGCGAAGGCGGCGCGATCGCCCCGCCGGCAGCCATCGTCAACGCGATCAACGACGCGCTGAAGGACCTCGGGGTCGAGCTCACCGAGAGTCCGGCCAGTCCGCGCCGGGTGCTCGCCGCGATCCTGGCCGCCGAAGCGCGCCAGGCCGCCTAGCACTTTCGAAAAAGCGGGGAATCGGGCCGGAGGAGCGGGCCGGAAGATCGGGGGCGGCGCGGGATTACGCGGTCCGCGTCCCCCGCAAGCCAAGGCGACGGCGAAAGTCCAGCGCGAGCAGCGGCAGGCCGATGGCCGAGAGCAGGAACAGCGGCGTGGTGCCGGCTGCGTCCACGATCCGGCCACCCAGCCACACGCCGAGCGATTGCCCGCTGAACAGGAACAGCGCGAACAGCGCCACCGCCGCGCCGCGCGAGGCGGGCGCCATCTGGGTGGCGTTCACCTGCAGCGTGTTGTGCAGCATGTAGAGACCGCCACCGACCGCGAACAGGCAGGCGAGCGCGCCGGCCAGCGACCCCGACACCAGGAGCCCGACGAATCCCGCGCTGATGGTGAGGCCGCCGGCGAGCGCGAGGCCACGCTCGCCCAGCCGGCGCACGAGCTTGTGCGACACCCCCGCGTACAGCATGCCGCCGGCGGCGTAGGCGGCCACGGCAGAGCCGCTCGCGCCCAGCCCCAACCCGAGGTGGTGATGCAGGTGCACGGGCACGAAGGCGATTGCCCCGTGGAACAGCGCCCCCTCGGCGGTCACCGTCAGCAGCAGCGCGCGCACCCAGGGGTCGCGCAACAGCCGGCCCATGCGCCGGAAGCCCTCCGCGAGGCTGCCCGTGCCCATCGCCGGGTCGGTCCGTGTCACTGGATTGCCGCGCAGCTGGAACCACAGCAGCACGGAGACGACCGCATACAGGCCTGCCAGGGTGAAAAAGAGCGAGCGCCAGCCGAAATGCTCGCCCAGCAATCCTCCTAGCGACGTGCCTGCAGCCACGCCGAGCATCTGCCCGATGAGGAACCGCGCGAGCACCGACTGGCGGCCGGCGTAAGGGACGACGTCGCCGATCCACGCCATCGCCAGCGGGATGATCGCGCCCACGGTGGCCCCCGCGGCGAACCGGGCCACGACGAGGAAGTCGAGGCTGGGCGCGAACGCGCAGGCAAGCGTGCCGAAAGTGGAGATCACGGAGGTGATGAACACCAGCCGGTAGCGGCCGACCTTGTCGCCGATCGGCCCGTGCACCACCTGCAGCAGGCCGTAGGCCACCGAAAAGGCGGTGATGACCGCGGCGGCGCTGCCCACGGTGGTGTGGAATTCGGCCGCGAGGAGCGTGAGCAGCGCGTCGGTGCCGCGCAGGCTCGCCGAGCTGGCGAACGAGGCGATGGCGAGGACCGCGACGGCGCGGTCGGAAGACGGGCGGCTCATCGCGCGCGGGGTTTGTGAAGCCGACGCCGGCTACTGCGCGAGGACGCGCGCGAGGTCGAGCAAGCCCTGGTCGATGGGCCGGGTGCGCCCAGCCACTTCGGCAAGCGGAGTGGCGGCGACCTCGTTGCCCTTGATTCCCACGAGCACGCCTTTCACACCCCGCGCAAGCTGGTCGATCGCGGCCGACCCCAGCCGCGTGGCGAGAACCCTGTCGATCGCGGTCGGGATGCCACCGCGCACGACATGGCCCAGCGTAGTGCGGCGCACTTCGAACCCAAGGGTGTCCTCGTGGGCGCGGAAGTGCTGCATCATGGCCTCGGCACCGTGCTGCGCGCCCTCAGCTACCACGATCAAAGCATGGGTCTTGCCACGCTGGTAGGCCGCACGCAGCCGCGCGGCAGCCTCGTCGGGCGTGACCTCGCGCTCGGGCACGGCGATGACTTCGGCCCCGCCGGCGATGCCCGCCATGAGGGCGATGTGGCCGCAGTTGCGCCCCATGGTCTCGACCAGGAACGCGCGCTGGTGCGACGAGCCCGTGGTGCGCAACCGGTCGATGGCTTCGAGGGTGATATTGACCGCAGTGTCCACGCCGATGCTCATGTCGGTACCGACGAGGTCGTTGTCGATGGTCGAGGCCACGCCCACAACGGGGAACCCACCCCCCCCCAGGCTCGCCGCGCCGGTTTGCGAGCCGTTGCCGCCGATCACCACCAGCGCATCGATCTTGCGGCGCGCGAGCACCCGCAGGGCCTTCGCGTGCCCCTTCGGGTCGCGAATCTCCGGACAGCGTGCGCTGCCGAGGATGGTGCCGCCGCGCTGGATGATGCCGCCCACGTCCCGTGCGCTCAGCAAGCGCATCCTGTCGCCGAGCAAGCCCGAGTAGCCGTTCTGCACGCCGAG
>JBBQCV010000053.1:0-19761 GCA_038319115.1 Burkholderiales bacterium
AGCCTCCCAAACGTAGAGCGCCAATCCCACCTGGCTACGTCCGCCGTTATTCCCGCCGTCAAGCGTTTTCGTGGCTTCATCGAAGCTCCGATTCGGGCCGACAACGACCGCGCGGTATGGAAGGATGTTGCCGTCTTCCACCACCTGCCGCGAGGTGACGAACATGGCGCAGACTATCCAGCGGGAGCCTGCATTTCTTCGACGCAAGCAGGTCGAGACGCGCACGGGGCTTTCGCGCAGCACGATCTATCAATACATCAAGGACGGCGTTTTCCCGAAGCCGGTGCCGCTCGGTCCGCGCGCGGTCGGCTGGCTCGAGTCGGACGTGAGCGAGTGGATCGCCGGGCGGGTGAAGATCGCCCGGGACTGCGGCCGGCAGCCGGCGTAACGACGCGCATGCATGGCTGCCGGCGCAAGCTCGTCACCCATGCTGGCCCTGTAGTTGGGGTTGTCGGCGCGGTGTGCCCCACCCGGGGGCAAAGTTGCAGAAATGTCCATCTTTGACATTTCTTGATATAATTCAACCTGTCTTGGCTCTAAAGGTGAGCACCACATGGGAATGAACGTCAACCTGACGCCTCAACTGGAAGAACTTGTCCGTTCGAAGGTGGCCTCCGGCCTGTACACGTCGGCCAGTGAAGTCGTGCGCGAGGCGCTGCGCCTGATGGATGAGCAGGATCGTCTCAGGGAGGCAAAGTTAGAGCAGTTGCGCAGCGATGTCCGCCGGGGGTTGGACAGCGGGCCGAGCGAAACTTGGGATGCCGAAGCGGTCAAGCGTCAAGCGCGCACCCGTCGAGCTTCCAAGCCAGCCGCCGCGTAGATGCCGCGGGTAACGCGGCGGCCTCTTGCGGAGGCCGACATCTTCGAAATCTGGGACTACATCGCCGACGACAGTCTTGCCGCCGCCGATCGCTGGGTGGACCGCCTCGACGAACAGTTCAGGCTGTTGGCGGCGCAGCCCATGATGGGCCGGGCGCGCGACGAACTGGCGCCGGGCGTGCGCAGTTTTCCATTCGGGCGCTATGTCGTCTTCTACGTGCCGCTTGATGGCGGGATCGATGTGGTCCGGGTGCTGCACGGTGCGCGAGACATCGACGCGGTCTTCAATCCAGAGCAGTAAGCGCCCGCGCACTTGCGGCGCGGCGCTGCTCCCTTCATTCGTTCGCCGCCCGTTTGAACGGCACGACGTTGAACGCTTCGCCTTTCTCAAGGGCCGCGATCTTGGCGCTCCACAGTTCCAGCGCTTTGCGCCGTTCGGTGAGGTAGTCGTGCTTGTCATAAACGGCCACGAGCCCGCCCAGCGAGTGATTCAGGCAGCGCTCTGCGATCAGCACATCCACACCCAAGGCACCCAGGTGACTGCGCGCCGTTGAGCGAAGATCATGGGGCGTGAAGCGGCGGCAGCGATCGCCCAGCTTGTCGTGCAGGCGATTGAGGGCGGCGTTCAGGCTGGTCGCCTCCATCGACGCATCGCCTTCCCGCCCGTGATGGCGTTGCCGGAGCGGCAGCACGAAACTGGAATCGAAGGCCAGCCCGCGCAAACCCATGAACCATCCGGCGACCTGTTCAGTGAGCGGTATGACGAACTGCTTCTTGTTCTTGGAGTGCTCCGGCGGAATGGTCCATTCCTTGCGCTCGAAATTCACGCGCTTCCATTCCGCGCGGGTGAGTTCTCCGATGCGGGTGCAGGTCGCAAGCAGGATCTTCGATGCGAATTCGTTCTGTCGGCCGATCTCGGGCAACTTGGCGAGCATGGCAACGAGTTCCGCGTCGGTCAGCATAATCCGCGCGCGCCGGCTTGGCGGCGCCCCGATGATGGCCTTTGCCTTGATATGGGCGCAGGGATTGCCCTCGACCACATGGCGCGCCAGGCCGTGCGCGAACACTTCGCGGATTGCAATCAGCACCAGCCGCGCGACGTGCAACGATTTTTCGCCGCTGCGCTCGACGATGTCCACGATGTCGCCGGGCGACACCTCGCGCGCGGACAGATGGCCGATGCGGCCGTGGACGTAATCCCGCAATTGCTGCCGCCGTCCCTCGATGGTGAGCGCCGCTAGGTGTTCGCTTGCCCTGGTGAGGTAGTCGTCGGCCAGACGCTTGAACGTCCACTCGCGTGCCGTGTCCAGCTTGGCCTTCTGCTTTTTCCTCGCGACATCGACGCCCTGCTGCACTTCGACGCGCTTCTCCGTTGCGAGCTTGCGGGCGGCGGCGATGGTTACGTCGGGATAACGTCCGAGCGTCAACTCCCGCTGCTTGCCGCTGAGACGATAACGAAGCACCCAGCTGGCGGTCCCGCCGGCGGACAAGGTGAAGGTGAGCCCGTCGCCGTCGGTTTTCGCCAGCGGCTTGCCCGCATTGATCCAGTTGCGGATCTGTACGTCGCGTATCGTTCCCATGTTTCTGCCCCTTGGCGGCAGTTGAGTAGCCAGGCCATTTCTAGCTACTCACTCCCCGCCTGGCTACTCACCTAGCTACTCAAAAACCATCGGATGCCGGTGGACCATACAGGGCAGTATATGACAATACTTCTTTATTTAATAGGGACTTGGAGTTTCCAGCCGGACGCCGCTGGACGGCAAAAGACGGTACTACAGGTTACAGAACGTCAGCTCGAAGCCGATGTCGGCCTCGGCCGTGCGGGCCTTGAGGTCTTCGCCGTTCTGCATGAGGAAGCGGATGTTGAGCACGTATTTGTTGGCGCTCATTTCGGGCACGCAGCCCAGCGTCGGGTCCAGCCGCACGCGCAGCATCTGCGCGGTCTTGCCCCCGAGCATCTGCTGGTAGGTGCCCTGCGGCGCCTGGAACTCGGCGGGTTTGCCCGATTCGCGCAGGATGCGCAGGATGATGGCGGATCCTTCTCGCAGGGGGTGCAGCGGGCTGGTCCAGTTCGCCAGCTGCGCGCCGCGCTCCTCCGCGGACTTGTTCAGCCAGTAATGGTAGGAGGGCAGGTCAAACTGGCAGGCGCCGCCGGGAATCCCGGTGCGCTGCTTGATCGACATGAGCCAGTCGTTTTCGCGCAGGTACTGGCCGATGCGGCCGGTCATGCCGAAAAGCGCCGTCGACGCCCGGTCCATGTCGCCGAGGACCTGGTTCAGCGCATCTTCAGAGATCTCGGGGTTGTTGCGGAACGCGCGCAGCACCTGCTTCTGGCGCTCGAGTTCCTGCAGCAGGTCCGACTTGAGGTCGGCACGGCTGGCCACTTCCATGATTTCGAACAGCGTGAGCAGCGCCACGTGGTGCGCCTGCGGGCTTGGCTGCCCGATGAAATGCCTCGAGCGCTCGAACAGGTCCTCAAGGCGCAGGAGTGTGCGGATACGTTCGTTGAGCGGGTACTCGTAAGTGATCACGACCGCGCCGTGTTAAACCCGGCTCGCGCCGGGGAAATGCGGGGAATTCGGCGAATTTTGAAGCAATTGTCCGCGGCAGGCAATTGGCGGCTGGGGATCATGGCGCGGATATCCCTCGCGCAAGCGTGCAATAGCGCTGGTGCAGCGCTTCGACCTGCGGCGCGAGCGCGGCCAGCGGGCCGCTGTTGTCGATCACGTCGTCGGCGGCGGCCAGGCGCTCGGCGCGCGGTGCCTGCGCGGCGATGATGCGCCGCACTTCATCCTCGGTGAGGCCGCTGCGCTCCCTCACGCGCGCGACCTGGACATCTTCCGTGCAGTCGACCACCAGGACCCTGTTCACTCGGTTGCGATGCCCGGCCGACTCGACCAGCAACGGCACGACGTGGACTACGTAAGGGGCCGCGCCTGCGGCGGCGATCTGGCGCGCGGATTCGGCCCGGATCATGGGGTGCAGCACGCCTTCGAGGTCCTTACGCGCACCCGGATCGGCGAACACGATCGCACGCACTCTGGCGCGATCCATGGAGCCGTCGGCGGCGATGGACTCGGCGCCGAACAGCGCCCGGATCGCATCGATGGCCGCGCCGCCCGGGCGGGTGAGCCCATGCGCGATCACATCGGTGTCCACAAGGTGTGCGCCGAGCGCCGCGAAGCGGTCGGCCGCGGCGCTCTTGCCGCTGCCGATGCCGCCGGTGAGCCCGATAACATAGGGATTCACGACAGCAGCGGCAGGTAGCGCCGGCTGATCGTGTCACCCCAGAAGAGGGCGATGAAGCCGGCTGCAGCGAGGTAGGGGCCGAAGGGGATCGGCTTGTCGCGGCCATGCCGCGTAAACACCATGAGGCCGATGCCTACAGTCGCGCCGACCACCGAAGATAGCAGGATCACCATCGCGAGCGCCTGCCACCCGAGCCAGGCGCAGATCGCGGCCAGCAGCTTGAAGTCGCCGTAGCCCATGCCCTCCTTGCCCGTCACCAGCTTGAACAGCCAGTACACGCTCCACAGCGTGAGATAGCCCGCCGCGGCCCCGATCACAGCAGAGCTCAATGGGACGAAAGTACCGCCGAGGTTGGCCAGCAGGCCGGCCCACAGCAGTGGCAGGGTGATGTCGTCGGGCAGGAGCTGGGTGTCGAAATCGATGACCGCCAGCGCGATCAGCGCCCACGCAAACAGCATCGCGCCGAACGCGGCCGCCGAAAAACCGAAATGCAGTGCGGCGTAGCCGGCCGCGAGGCCTGCGGCGAGTTCCACCAGCGGGTAGCGCGGCGAAATGCGCGAGCTGCAGGCCGAGCATTTTCCGCGCAGCACGGCGTAGGAGACGAGCGGGATATTCTCCAGCGCGCCGATCTTGTGGCCGCATTGCGGGCAGGCCGAGCGCGGGGCGAAAAGGTTATAGCGCTCGGGTCTGGCCGCGGCCGGGTCGGACGCGCCTTCCAGCGCGAGTTCGGCGCACTGCGCGCGCCACTCGCGCTCCATCATGCGGGGCAGGCGGTGGATGACGACGTTGAGGAACGAGCCGACGCACAGGCCCAGCGCCAGGGCCACCCACGGAAAGGCGGAAGTGTCGGTCAGCCCGGCAAATGGAGCCATGCCTGCCGCATCAGACAGCCTGGCCCATTTTGAAGATCGGCAGGTACATGGCGATCACCATGCCCCCGATCAGGACACCCAGCACCACCATGATCATCGGTTCCATCAGCGAGGACAGTGCATCGACCGCATCGTCGACTTCGGCCTCGTAGAAATCGGCCACCTTGGACAGCATCGAGTCGAGCGCGCCGGTTTCCTCGCCGATCGACACCATCTGGATCACCATGTTGGGGAACACCTTGGCGTTGACCATCGCCACCGTGAGGGCGGTGCCGGTGGACACCTCGGCCTGGATCTGGCGCGTGGCGTTCAGGTACACCCAGTTGCCCGCGGCCCCGCCGACCGAGTCGAGCGCCTCGACCAGCGGAACGCCGGCGGCGAACATGGTCGAGCAAGTGCGCGTCCAGCGGGCGACCGTGGCCTTGCGGATGAGTTCGCCGAACACCGGCGCCTTGAGCGCGAGCCGGTCCATGAAGATCTGCACGGCGAGCGATTTCTTCCAAAGCGCGAGGAACCCGTACACGCCGCCGAAGGCGATGCCGAAGATGAGGTACCAGTACTGGACGAAGAATTCCGATATCGCCAGCACGACCAGGGTCGGGGCGGGCAGGTCGGCGCCGAAGTTGGCGAACACCGTCTTGAACGCCGGGATCACGAAGATCATGATCACCGCGGTGATGACGAAGGCCACCACGATGATGGCGACCGGGTAAAACAGGGCGGCCTTGATCTTCGACTTGATGGCGAGGGTCTTTTCCTTGTAGGTCGCCAGGCGGTCGAGCAGGGTCTCGAGGATGCCTGCCTGTTCGCCCGCAGCCACCAGGTTGCAGAACAGGGGGTCGAAGTACTTCGGGTACTTGCGGAATGCCGCGGCCAGCGTCGAGCCGGTCTCGACTTCCATCTTGACGTCCATGAGCAGCTTCATGACCGCCGGGTTGGAGGCCCCTTTGCCGACGATGTCGAACGCCTGCAGCAATGGCACGCCGGCTTTCATCATGGTGGCGAGCTGGCGCGAGAACAGCGTGACGTCCTTTTCCGAGACGCTGCCGCCACCGCCCATTTTCTGTTTCTTGACCTTGGTGACCAGCACACCCTGGCGCCGCAGCGTGGCCTTGACCACGTTCTCGCCGGTGGCGCGGATGTCGCCGCGTACCACCTTGCCGGCCTTGTCCTTCCCTTCCCACTGGAAATTGATTTCCTTGGGGCCTTTGTTGGCTGCTGCTGCAGTCGCCATGTCTCGATTCCCTTGAGGTGTTCCCCGGGCGCGCCTTCAGGACTTCTGCCATGCGCCCCCGCGCATTTTCGCGCGAGGATAGCCCGCTTGTGAAAACCGCGCCGTGAAACGCGACACGCCCGCCGCATCCCCTGCCGGCGCTGTCGCAACAAGCGGCCCGATCATGCCCTGCGAGGGGCGCTTTGTAAAGACTTAAGTATCTTGCATAACCGGTTGAGCGGATTGGGTTTTGCGATTGCAAAATTGGGTGAAAAAGGCCCCGCTAAGTGTCGTCGCTTTCCGATGGCGCGGGCTCGGGCGGACGAAAAAGGCGCACCGCCTTCACGGCGCGGCCCTGGGTATGCAGGATTTCCATCGCCACCCCGTCGATGCGGATGCTCACGTCGGCCTCAGGGATGTCCTGAAGGTGCTCGAGGATCAGCCCGTTGAGGGTCTTGGGCCCGTCCAAGGGAAGGTTGAGGTTGAGCGCACGGTTGATTTCGCGCACCGGCATCGCGCCGTCGGCCAGCGCAGAGCCGGCGGCGTCCCAGCCGAGCTTGCCCACCGCGCTCGGCAGCGAGGTGGTGAACTTGCCGATGATCTCTTCGATGATGTCTTCGAGCGTGACCAGGCCCATGATTTCGCCGTACTCGTCGACCACCAACGCAAGGCGCTCGGCGTTTTCCTGGAAGAACTGCAGCTGCGCGAGGACGGCCGTGGAGCCGGGCACGAAGTAAGGCTCGTCCGCGAGCTCCTCGATCGCCTCGCTGGTGAGCTCGCCCGCGTGAAGCAGCCCCAGCACCTTACGCAGGTGCAGGACGCCGGCCAGGTCGCCTTCGCGGTTGCGGAATACCGGCAGGCGCATGTGATAGGCGGTGGCGAGCTGGTGCGCCACCTGGTCAAGGCCTTCCTCAAGCGTGACCGACTCGATCTTGGCGCGCGGCAACATGATGTCCTGCACGGTGATGTTGTCCAGGTCGAACAGGTTTACCAGGATCGAGCGGTGCTTCTTGGGCATGAACTGGCCCGACTCGAGCACCAGGGTGCGGATCTCGTCGGTGGAGAGTTGCTGCAGTTCGTTGCCCTTCGAGGGGTCGATGCGCAGGATCTTCAGCAGTGCCGCCACGAACAGGTTGACGAACCAGACCACCGGCGAAAAGAGTCTCAGGAGCGGGCCGAGGACGTAGGCCAGCGGCAGCGCGACCCGCTCGGCATAGGCCGCGCCAATCACCTTCGGCGTGATTTCGGAAAAAACCAGGATCAGGAAGGTCACAGCGAGCGTGCCCAGGCCCAGCGCCAGCTCGCCGTTGCCGAACAGCCGGATCGTGATCACCGACACCAGCGTCGCCGCGCCCGCGTTGACGAGGTTGTTGCACAGGAGGATCACGCCGAGCAGGCGGTGGGTCTGCGCCAGCAGCGCGGACGCGCGCCTGGCCCCACCGTGGCCCTGGCCCACCAGGTGTTTCAGGCGATAGCGGTTGAGCGCCATCATGCTCGTCTCGGCGATCGAGAAGAACCCCGATATGACGAGCAGCACGGCGAGCGCGGCGAACTGCAGGCGAAGCGGAATGGTTTCCACGTGGTTGGGCCGCTAGACGCGGCGCAGGACGACTTCGAGCACGAAGCGGCTGCCCACGTAGGCGAGCAGCAGCATCACGAAGCCCAGCAGCGTGAACCGCAGCGCCATGCGCCCGCGCCAGCCGTAGGCATAGCGCCCCACCAGCAATACCGCGAACGTGAGCCACGACAGCAGCGCGAACAGCGTCTTGTGGTCGAAGCGCAGCGCGCGCCCGAAGAGCGACTCGGAGAACACGAGGCCTGTGGCCAGCGTGAGCGTGAGCAGGACGAACGCAAGCCCGACCAGGCGAAACAACAGGCGCTCGAGCGTGAGCAAGGGCGGCAGGCCCGACAGCGGCCCGGCGAGCGGGCCCGAATCCGCGCCATGCCCGGCAGGCAACGGGCTCGCCTTGTGCAGCGCGCGCTCGGCAAGCGCCATGAGCAGTGCGTGCAGCATCGCGAGGGTGAACACGCTGTAGGCGGCCATGCCGAGGACCAGGTGCAGCTTGAGCTGGATCGAAGCCGGATGAGTGATGGCGATGCCGGGAAAGATTGCCGGAAGCGGCACGGCCAGCGCGGCCAGCGGCAGCACCAGCGGCTGCATCCCGTCCAGGTTGTGGAACAGGCTCTCCACCCAATACGTGGCCACCGCCATGAGGAACATCACCGAAAGTGCCTGGCCGAAGCCGAAGCGCGGCTGGTCCGGTGCGATGAGGTCGAGCTGCAGGAGCCACGCGTGCAGCGCGAGCGGTGCGAGCAGTGCGGCGCGCTCCCAGCCCGCCATGCCGCCCGTGGGAGGCGCGGCGGCGCGCCATCGGGTGCGCCAGAAATGCAGCGCCAGCCCGCCGTAGAGGGCGCTCACGGCGAGGTGAAGTACAATGACCGGCATCCATTCAGTCTACCAGAGCGCGTGTTTTCGCCGCTGTGCCACCCGCGCGCGCAACCTCGCAGCCTCGCCCCCACGCCCATGCTCGATAACCTGACCACCCGCCTAGCGCGCATCGTAAAGACCATTCGCGGCGAGGCGCGCCTCACCGAGGACAACGTGCAGGAAGCGCTGCGCGAAGTGCGCATGGCGCTGCTCGAAGCCGACGTCGCGCTGCCGGTGGTCAAGGAATTCGTCGCCTCGGTGAAGGAAAAGGCGATGGGCGAGGAGGTGATCGGCAGCCTGTCGCCGGGCCAGGCCCTCGTCGGCGTTGTGCATCGCGAGCTCACGCGGCTCATGGGCGAGGCGAACGTCCCGCTCGACTTCACCACCACCCCGCCGGCCGTGATCCTGATGGCGGGCCTGCAGGGTTCGGGCAAGACCACCACCACCGGCAAGCTCGCGAAGTTGCTGCGCGAAGCGAAGAAGAAGGTGCTGGTGGTGTCGTGCGACGTGTACCGGCCGGCGGCTATCGACCAGCTCAAGGCCGTCGCGTCACAGGTCAGCGCCGATTTCTTTCCCTCCAGCGCGACCGAAAAGCCGGTGGACATCGCGCGCGCGGCGGTCGAATTCGCCAAAACGCACTACCACGACGTGCTCATCGTCGACACCGCGGGGCGCCTTGCGATCGACGCCGCGATGATGCAGGAAATCTCCGCGCTGCATGCTTTCCTGCGACCGATCGAGACCCTGTTCGTCGTCGACGCGATGCAGGGCCAGGACGCGGTCAACGTCGCCAAGGCGTTCAGCGAAGCGCTGCCCCTGACCGGCGTGATCCTCACCAAGCTCGATGGCGATGCGCGCGGCGGCGCGGCCCTGTCGGTGCGCCACGTGACCGGCAAGCCGATCAAGTTCGTCGGCATGGGCGAGAAACTCGCCGCGCTCGAGCCCTTCCATCCCGAGCGCATGGCCAGCCGCATCCTCGGCATGGGCGACATCATTTCGCTGGTCGAGGAAGCGCGCAAGGGCGTCGACCAGGAAGCGGCGCAGGAACTGGCCGACAAGCTGCGCAAGGGCAAGGGGTTCGACCTCGAGGACTTCAAGGGCCAGATCACCCAGATGCGCAAGATGGGCGGCATCTCCTCGCTCATGGACAAGCTGCCCGCGCAGCTCACCAGCCAGGTCAACCCCGCCCAGCTTCAGGACGACAAGCAGATCCGCCGCATCGAGGGCATCATCAACTCGATGACGCGCAAGGAACGCGCCCACCCGGACCTGCTCAAGGCCTCGCGCAAGCGCCGCATCGCGACGGGCGCCGGTGTGCAAGTGCAGGAGGTTAACCGCCTGCTCAAGCAGTTCGAGCAGATGCAGAAGATGATGAAACAGATGCAAAAAGGCGGCATGGCCAAGATGATGCGCTCGGTCAAGGGCATGATGCCGGGCATGCGCTAGCTTTCGGGGCGGCGCTAACCGGGGAGCGCGTCGACGGGGGGCGCCTCAGCCCCGCGTAATCTTCGGCAGCACGGCCGCGAGCGCTTCGGTGCGCCCTTCCTCGGTCAGTTCCCAGGTGCCGCGCGGCGAGCCGCGCGCAACCAGACCGCGGTTCTTGAGCGCGTTGCGCCCCCAGGTGATGGTGTTCTCCGCCCGCGTCTCGCCGGTGGCGACGAGTTCGAGGTCGGCGGCCCCGATGAAGCCGTGCTTAACCATCCTGTCGAGGACGGCGCGGGTCACGGCACGCTTTTCGCCGCTTCCCGCGAATCCCGACTCCAACACTGCCAGGAGGAACTGCTCGTATATGGACTGCGGCGTCAGGTCCGGAGTGAGCGCTTTCTGCGGCGCGGGGGTCACCGACGCGGCGCGCTTCGGCGCCACCGGCGCAGGAGGCAGGAGGGCTTTTTCCACCAGCAGGCGGCGGATTACGGCGTTCGGGCTGTCGACGAAAGGCTCCGCCAGTTTCTTGAGGCCCTCGAAAACCTCGTTGTCCACGCGGATGGTCGGCATGCCGATATCTTAAGTTAAGGATAACTTTGTGACAAGCGATTCACAACGCGCTTAACTTTTATGCCCTAAAAAGCTGGCGGCAGGCAGGCAAACCTGCGTATAATCCGCACCTTTCGTTTGCGACGAGCCTGGAGTTTCCAATGGTTGTAATTCGTCTGGCCCGCGGTGGCGCCAAGCACCGCCCCTTCTACAACATGGTGGTGGCCGACTCGCGCGACCCGCGCGACGGGCGCTTCATCGAGCGCGTCGGCTTCTACGACCCGAAAGCGCCGGCCGGCCGCGAGGCGCTGCGCGTCGACGTCGACCGCGTCAAGCATTGGAAAGGTGTGGGCGCGCAGCTTTCGCCCACCGTCACGCGGCTGGTCAAGCAGTTCGCCCGCGGGGTTTCGGCCAACCCGGCGCCCAAGGCAGCCTGACCACGAAGCTCGTAACGATGGGCCGGATCTTCGGCTCGTGGGGCGTGCGTGGCGGGGTGAGGGTCGATCCTTACTCTGAAGACCCCGAGACGCTCGCCACCTTCAAGACGTGGCTGGTCGGGCGCGAAGGCGACTGGAAGGAATACCCGGTCCTTGAAGCGAGGCTGCACACCACCCAGATCGTGGCGCAGCTCGCGGGCGTGGACGACCGCGATGCGGCGCTGGCGCTCAGGGGCAGTGAGGTGGCGGTCTCGCGCGACGCGCTGCCGCAGCCCGAAGACGGGAGTTATTACTGGTCGGACCTGGTCGGCCTGCAAGTGGTGGGAACCCGCGGCGAACTGCTCGGGCAGGTGAAGGAGATGTTCTCCAACGGCGCCCAGGACGTGATCGACGTGGTGGATAAGGAAGAGGTCGCGGACGCGGCCGGTGCAAGGCGGGTGGAAGTGCGGCGGCTGGTGCCGTGGACTGCAGTGCAGCGCGTCGACATGGCCGGCAGACGCATAGAGGTCGAGTGGGAGAAGGACTGGTGAGGCGGGAGGGGCGGTCGCGGTGATCCGGATTGACGCGATCACGCTGTTCCCGGAAATGTTCACGGCGCTGACCGCGAGCGGCATTACCCGCAGGGCGCTGGAGATGGACCTGTGGCGGTTGCATACGTGGAATCCGCGCGATTTCACCACGGACAATTACCGGACGATCGACGATCGGCCGTATGGCGGCGGGCCCGGCATGGTGATGCTGGCCGAACCGCTGGAGAAAGCGATAGAGGCGGCGCGCTGCGCACAGCGCGGCGAGCCGGGCGGGAAGGCGGGCAGGGTGATCTACCTGTCGCCGCAGGGCGCGAGGCTCGATCACGCGAAAGTGATGCGCCTGGCGAAGGAGCCGGCGCTGACCCTGCTCTGCGGCAGGTACGAGGGCATCGACGAGCGGTTGCTCGGCAAGTGCGTGGATGAGGAAGTGTCGATCGGCGATTACGTGCTCTCGGGCGGTGAGCTCGCGGCGATGGTGCTGGTCGACGCGGTGGTGCGGCAGTTGCCGGGCGCGCTGAACGAGCCGCAGTCGGCGGCGCAGGAGTCGTTCACCGAGGGCCTGCTGGAAAGCCCGCATTACACCCGGCCGGAGCAGTGGTCGGGGCAGGCAGTACCGGGAGTGCTGATGTCGGGGCACCACGAATTGATCAGGCGCTGGCGATTGAAGCAGTCGCTGGCGCGGACCGGGGCGAGAAGGCCCGACCTGCTCGCCGGACGCGAGTTGACGCAGGAAGAAAGGTCCCTGCTGGGGGAGTTGCAGCGGGAGGCCGGCAAGGACACGCAGTAAACGGGCGCCGCAGGCAGGCGCCGCAGACGGGCGCCGCAGACGGGCGCCGCAGACGGGCGCAGAAGACGGGCGCAGAAGACGGGCGCAGAAGACGGGCGCAGTAGATACGGCGCGGTTAATCCCGCAGTTAATTCCGCAGTTAATACGACGATTATTCGACCGCAGTGACATTGATCGTGCAACGGAGCTGAACATGAACCTGATCCAGAAACTCGAGCAGGAAGAGATCGCCCGGCTGGGCAAGACCATCCCCGATTTCGTCCCCGGCGACACGGTCATCGTGAGCGTCAGGGTGGTCGAAGGCGAGCGCAAGCGCCTGCAGGCCTTCGAGGGCGTGGTGGTCGCGAAGAAGAACCGCGGCATCAATTCCTCGTTCATCGTGCGCAAGATTTCCTCCGGCGAGGGCGTGGAGCGCACGTTCCAGACCTATTCGCCGATCATCGCCGCGATCGAGATCAAGCGTCGCGGCGACGTGAGCCGCGCCAAGCTGTCCTACCTGCGCGAGCGCTCGGGCAAGTCGGCGCGGATCAAGGAAAAGCTCGGCACGCGCGCCCAGGCCGAGGCCGCCGGCGAGATCCTTGCGCCGGCTGCGGCTGTCGCCGCACCCGCCGTTGCACTCGCCGCTGCGCCTGCTGAGACGCCGAAGGCAGGCTGATCCTCGCGCCACCGCCGCAGAGACGGGCGGTGAAGTGGTGAAGAAACGGGGCGCCCGCGGCGCCCCGTTTTTTTTGCTGACCACCGAGGGGGAACCGCAGCTTTTATTTCATGCTGGGGATTCAGCGCGCCGCCCGCCGTCGTGTGGCCACGGCGCCTGCCGCGCCTGTGTCGCGAAGGGCGCGCCGCAGGCCTCTGCGGGCGCGCGCGGCGGTATAATCACCGGCTGATCCCCACAGGTTTTTCCCATGCGGCGCGAAGCCACAGCCATCAGCCCGGTCACCGAGATCATCGCCGAGATCAAAGCCGGCCGCATGGTGGTGCTCGTCGACGAGGAAGACCGCGAGAACGAGGGCGACCTCGTGCTGGCCGCCGAGCATGTGACGCCCGAGGCGATCAACTTCATGTCCAAGCAGGCGCGGGGCCTCATCTGCCTCACGCTCACCGGCGAGCGCTGCCGCCAGCTCGACATCCCGCTCATGGTGCGCGACAACCGCTCGCCGCTCGGGACCAATTTCACCATGTCGATCGAGGCCGCCCGTGGCGTGACCACCGGCATCTCGGCCCACGACCGCGCTCGCACCGTGCAGGCCGCGGTGGCCCGGGACGCCAAGCCCTCCGACATCATCCAGCCCGGCCACATCTTCCCGATCATGGCGCAGCCCGGCGGCGTGCTGGTGCGCGCCGGACACACCGAAGCGGGTTGCGACCTTGCGGCGCTTGCGGGCCTGACAAGCGCCTCGGTGATCTGCGAGATCCTCAAGGACGACGGCACCATGGCGCGGCTGCCCGACCTGGTCGAGTTTGCCGACCTGCACGGCCTCAAGATCGGCACCATCGCCGACCTCATCCAATACCGCAGCGCCAACGAGTCCCTCGTGCGCCGCACCACCGAGCGCGACATCGAGACCGCGCACGGTGCTTTCAAGCTGATCGCGTACCGCGACAAGCCCACCGGCGCGAGCCACCTCGTGCTGGTGCGCGGGGTGATGAACGCTGCCGAAGAAACGCTGGTCCGCGTGCACGAGCCGCTCTCGGTGATCGACCTCATCGAGACCGGCACCGGCGTGCATTCGTGGGGCGTCAACGAAGCGCTCAAGGCGATCGCGGACAACGGCCGCGGGGTCATGGTGCTGCTCAACTGTTCGCAATCGGATGACGCGCTCGAGGCGCGGCTCATGGACGATTCGCCCGACGCGCGCGCCTCGCGCCGCTCGGACCGCAGCGCGGATTTGCGCACCTACGGCATCGGCGCGCAGATCCTGCGCGACCTGGGCGTGGGTCGCATGCGCCTCATGGCCGCGCCGCGCAAGATGCCGAGCATGACCGGCTTCGGCCTCGAAGTGCTCGGCTACGCCGACCTGCCCAAGCGCGGGGCCTGAGGGTGGGCAGCGCCGGACCCGCCGCGGCGAACCTGGGCGGAGCAGGCCTCAGGATCGCGATCGTTGCCAGCCGGTTCAACGTGGGATTTTGCGACCGCCTCGTCGTCGGCGCCCTTGGGGAACTGGTCCGCCTCGGCGTCTCGGCCGAGGCGATCGAAACGGTCCGCGTCCCGGGCGCGCTCGAGATCCCGATGGCACTGCAATGGCTCGCGCAGACCGGCCGCTTCGATGCGCTGGTCGCGCTGGGCGTGGTGATCCGCGGCGAGACCTACCACTTCGAGCTCGTCGCCAACGAATCGGGCCGCGGCCTCATGGAGGTGCAACTCGAAACCGGCGTGCCGATCGCCAACGGCATCATCACCACCGAGAACGAAGCGCAAGCCGAAGCGCGCATAGCGAAAGGCCCCGAGGCTGCCGCCGTCGCGGTCGAGATGGCGCGCCTGCGCGCAGGGATCGCCGGGCTGGCCCGATGAGCGCAAACGAAACCAGCCCCAAGGCCGGCGGCGCAGGCGCCAAAAGCGCACCGGCGGGCAACAAGACCGCGCGCCGGCGCTCGCGCGAATTCGCCCTGCAGGCGCTGTATGCCTGGCAGATCGCGCACGGCAGCCCGCGCGAGATCGTCGAACAGGTGCGCGGTTACGACGGCTACGAGCGGGCCAACGCGGAACTGGCCGAGACGCTGGTGCGCGGCGTGGCCGAGCGCTCGGCCGAGCTCGAGGCGTTGATCGCGCCGTACCTGGACCGCAGCTTCGCCTCCCTCTCGCCGGTTGAGCGCGCCATCCTCTACATCGGCACTTTCGAGCTGTGCGCCCAGCCCCAGACCCCGTTCAAGGTGATCGTCAACGAAGCGATCGAACTGGGAAAAAGCTTCGGCGGCACCGACGGGCACAAGTATGTTAACGGCGTGCTCGAAAAGCTTGCCGCGCAATTGCGGCCGGCCGAGTTCCAGCGCGCGCGCACCGGCGCGGCGCAGTCCGCCGAGCCGCTGCGCTGAGCGCGGCGCTGCCCCACCGCGCTCCTCCCGTGCTATCCGAATTCGAGCTCATCCGACGGTACTTCGACCAGTCGGCGCGGACCCGCTCGCAGGGCGACGACGCGTCGCCCCCTGCCGTGCAACGCCCTCCCCTGGAAACCGGGGTGCAGCTCGGCATCGGCGACGATTGCGCGCTGCTGCGCCCGTCGGGGGGCATGCACCTGGCGGTGTCCACCGACATGCTCGTCGAAGGCCGCCATTTTTCGCCCGGCGCCGATGCGTTCGGCCTCGGCCACAAGGCGCTGGCGGTCAACCTGTCCGACCTCGCGGCGATGGGCGCGGCGCCCCGCTGGGCCACACTCGCGCTGGCGCTTCCCGAGGCGGACGAGGCGTGGCTTGCGCAGTTTTCCGCCGGGTTCCTCGCTTTGGCCGAGCGCTTCGAGGTGGCCCTCGTCGGCGGTGACACCACGCGCGGGCCGCGCAATATCTCGGTCACCATCATGGGCGAGGTTCCCGCCGCCCTCGCGCTGTATCGCGAGGGCGCGCAGCCGGGCGACGAGATCTGGGTGTCAGGCGAACTTGGGGGCGCGGCGCTCGCGTTGCGATGCGAAGAGGGCCGCGCCAAGGTTCCCGAAGGCGAACGCGAGGCCCTGCTGCAGCGCCTGCATCGGCCCGAGCCGCGGGTGGTGCTCGGCGAGCGCCTGCGCGGGATCGCGACCGCTGCCATCGACGTTTCGGACGGGTTCGCGGGCGACCTCGCGCACATCCTCGAGCGCTCGGGCACCGGTGCCCTGGTGCATTACGCGGCCCTGCCGCGCTCGCAATCGTTCGCGCGCGTCGCCGATGCCGCGCTCGAGCGCGAGTGCGTGCTTTCCGGGGGCGATGACTACGAGCTCATCTTTACCGCGCCGCAATCGCAGCGCGCCGAGATCGAGGCACTCGCCACGGAACTCGGCCTCGCCCTGTCGCGCGTGGGCTATGTGCAGGCGGGGGAGGCGAAGCTCGTGTTGCTCGACGCCGACGGCGGGGCAATGGCCGTCCCTGGGGGCTTCGATCATTTCGCACCGGGCGCAGCCGGCGAGCCCTGAGGGCTTGGGGCACCTGCCATGATCCTGCGCCCGGGCTTTCGCTTCGTGTTCAGCCACCCCGCCCATTTCGTGGCGTTCGGGTTCGGCGCCGGGCTGTCTCGCTTCGCGCCGGGCACGGCCGGCACGCTGGTCGGGTTTCCGCTGTACTGGCTGCTGGGGCCGGCCTATTCGCCGTGGGCGATGCTGCTGGTGATCGGGGTGTTTTTCGCCATCGGCGTATGGGCCTGCGGGGTCACCGGGCGCAATCTTGGCATCTCCGACCATGGCGGGATGTGCTGGGATGAGATCGTCGCCTTCCTGCTGATCCTCGAGGTGACACCCGACGACCCTTACTGGCAGGCCGGGGCGTTCTTCCTGTTCCGCCTGTTCGACGTGGTGAAGCCCTCGCCGATCCGCGAGCTTGAGATGCGCATGAAGGGCGGGTTCGGCGTCATGTTCGACGACATCCTCGCTGCCGGCTACACACTGCTCGCGCTTGCGATCATCAAACGCATCTGGTTCTGACACGCTCATGACTTCCACCAGCAAACCCACGCTCGCCGAAACCGTCGGCCGGCTCCTCGGGGCCAAGGGCGAAAAGCTCGTGACGGCCGAATCGTGCACCGGCGGCGGCGTGGCCGAAGCGGTCACCGCGATCGCCGGCAGCTCCGAGTGGTTCGACCGTGGCTTCATCACGTATTCCAACGAGGCCAAGGTCGAGATGCTCAGGGTATCGGCCGAAACGCTCGCGCGCCACGGCGCGGTCAGCGAGGAAACCGCGCGCGAGATGGCCCTTGGCGCGCTTGCCGTGAGCCCGGGCACGGTGTCGGTTTCGGTCACCGGCATCGCCGGACCCACCGGCGGCTCGCGTGCCAAGCCCGTGGGCACGGTCTGCTTCGCCTGGGCGCGCAGCGGCGAAGCCATGCCGCGGTCGGAAACGCGGCGCTTCGCGGGCGACCGCGACAGCGTGCGCAGCCAGTCGGTGGTGCGCGCGCTGCAGGGCGTGAGCGAATTGCTCGACGACGGGAGTGCGCCGTAAAGTTTAACTTATAGTTTCGTAGAATTAAACAGAAAGCGCTTCTTATGGCAATTGCATTTCCAAAAACGGAAAACTCTGTCCTTTTAAGCAAGGGCTGCGGATGACCACCCTCTACCTTGTCCGCCACGGCCAGGCCTCTTTCTCCGCGGCGAACTACGACTGCCTGTCCGAGCTCGGCCATCGCCAGTCGGCGTGGCTGGGCGAGCATTTCGCCGCGCGTGGCATCGTGTTTGCGCGCGCTGTCTGCGGCACGCTCGATCGGCAGCGGCAGACGGCGCGTACGCTCCTCGATGCCATGGGGTCGACCATGCCGGTGGCCGAGCATGCGGGTTGGAACGAATACCCGGGCGACGCGCTCTACAAGGCCTACCACGGCGAGGGCTGGGCCAAGGCGCGCGCCAAGGGCGACGTGCGCGAGTTCTACCGCACGCTCAAGGTCGCGCTCCAGCACTGGTCGGAGGAGCGACTCGCCGGGCCGATGCCGGAAACCTGGCGCGAATTCGGCGACCGCGGCGCGGCTGCGCTGCACGCGGCGTGCGACGGGCTGCCTGCCGATGCGCGCGTGCTGGCGGCGTCCTCTGGCGGCGCGATCGCGCGCGCGGTGTGCACCATCCTGCAGGCGCCGGCGCAGGCCGCCATCGAGCTCAACCTGCAGTTCCGCAATTCGGGGTTCTGCGAGATCTTCGTGAGCCCGCGCTCGATGCGCGTGGTGAGCTTCAACTGCATCCCGCACCTCGACCGCCCCGACCGGGCCGCGTCCATCACCCATTCCTGAGGGAGGTGTGCGGCCCCGCCTTGACGGCGGAACCGTCCAAGACTAGAACTGTCTGATTGCCTTTGCGAAACTGCCCCATTCAATGGCCACTTTCAGACCTTCCGCCGTCGCCGGCTCGTTCTATCCCGGCGAACCCCAGGCGCTGACCGGGGAAGTCGACGAATTGCTCGACACGGTGGAGAACTTCGAGGTGCGGTTCGGCCATCCCAAGGTGCTCATCGTCCCGCATGCCGGCTACATCTATTCCGGCGCGACCGCGGCGCATGCCTACAGCGAACTGGTCGCGGCGCGCGGGCTGGTCACGCGCGTGGTGCTGCTGGGTCCGGTGCACCGCGTGGCGGTGCGCGGGCTCGCGCTGCCGGGCGTCGACCTGTTCGCCACGCCGCTGGGCAAGATTCCCGTCGATGCCGACGGCGTAGCTGCGCTGAAGGACCTGCCGCAGGTCGTGACCAGCGCGCCCGCGCATGCCATGGAGCACTCGCTCGAAGTCCAACTGCCCTTCCTGCAGCGCGTGCTCGGCACCTTCTCGCTGGTGCCGCTGGCCGTGGGCGACGCCACCAGCGCGCAGGTGGCCGAGGTGCTTGAGCGCCTGTGGGGCGGACCCGAAACGCTGATCGTGATCAGCACCGACCTTTCGCACTACCATGAGTACGACACCGCGCGGAAGATCGACGAGGACACCATCGGGCGCATCGCGCGCCTCGAGCCCGGCCTCAACCACCAGCAGGCCTGTGGCGCGACGCCGCTCAACGGACTGCTATCGCTGGCGCGCACCAAGGGCCTCACCATCCGGCGCCTTGCGGCCTGCAATTCGGGCGACACCGCCGGTGGCCGCGGCCGGGTGGTGGGCTATTCGGCCTTCGCGCTCGATGAGGGCGACACGGTCACCCACGAAGAGGCCGGCCGAACGCTGGTCGGGATGGCGCGCGCGGCCATCGGCGCGAAGCTGGTGTCGCGCGATGCGCCCAAAAGCAACGGCGCCGCATGGCTCGCCCAGCCCGGTGCGACGTTCGTCACGCTCAATCGCAACGGCCGGCTGCGCGGCTGCATCGGCAGCCTCACGCCACAACGGCCGCTCGGGGACGACGTGATTTCCAACGCGCAGTCCGCAGCGTTCGGCGATCCGCGTTTCGCGCCGATGACGGCGGCCGAGTGGCCGGACACGCAGACCGAGGTCTCCCTGCTGTCGCGGGCGCGGCCGATCCGCTTCGCCGACGAGGACGACCTGCTCGCCAAGATCGTGCCCGGCGTCGACGGGCTGGTGCTGGAGGCCGCGGGGCGGCGCGGCACTTTCCTGCCGCAGGTGTGGGAGTCGCTGCCGGACAAGCGCCAGTTCCTCGACCAGCTCAAGCTCAAGGCCGGGCTGCCCGCCGATTTCCGCATCGGCCGCAGCCGCGTGCTGCGCTATCGGGTGGCCAAGTGGAAGCAGTCCGACTTTGCCACGCAGTGAGGCGCGGCATGGCCCGCCTTCGCGCAGCAAAGTCGGAGTTTCGCGCGCGCCGCGGCGCAGACCTCGCACTCCTCGCGTGCTGACGGGACGAAACCGCAAATGAACCATCCCG
>JBBQCV010000054.1:0-19698 GCA_038319115.1 Burkholderiales bacterium
CGTTCGCCACTCGCCACCAGGGTTGCCCCCGTGCTGCCGTTCGACTTGCATGTGTAAGGCATGCCGCCAGCGTTCAATCTGAGCCAGGATCAAACTCTTCAGTTTAATTCTGGTTCCGACATTTCTGCCGGGTCGCCGGCGCAGCTTTTAACGGCCACGCCAACATTACATCTCGCTCAAAAGTAAACGGAGTTAAAACTTCGTTACTTGAATGCGAGCACTTTTAGTTTCAAGCCGGATTCCTCCGAACCCTTGCGGGTCCTTCGGGCTCCGTGGCCTTCCACTCAAGCGCCCACACTTATCGGCTGTAAATTTTTAAAGAGCTTTGATCGGGGAGCCGGATCCAAGCTTCTGAATCGGATCTGGCTTTGTGTTGCACCGCGATCAGCGAAGAAAGAGATTATAGACGTGTCAGTAAAAGCCCGTCAACACTTTCGGCAAATATTTTTTTCGGGCCCGCTATATCTTTGTATTCGCGACGGTTCGGTGCGTCGGAAAAACGAACGTTATCGCCGCGCTGCCTCCTCGGGGCACCACTCCACTTCCGATTGCCACAAATTTAAGTGGCGAGCGAGAGTGCACTGCATCAAATCCGGCCATTGCCCACGCGGAACAAGCAACAATGCGCACTGAGGCCTCGAGAAAAGACTTGCAAGGCGCCGTACTCACCCCTTCCCAACGGGGCTCTCCATTCTGCGGGAGGTGAACCTGGCAGGCCGGCCCTCGTCCTAGCGACATAGTACCGCTTTGCCGATAAAGGCGCGGCGCGCGCCACTGGTCCTCGCAGCCCGATCCAGTACACTCTTTGCTCGTAGCGCACGAGCCCTTCCCCGATTATCTCGCCGCTCGACGCGCACGCGATAGTGTTCAGCGCCGCACAAAAGTTTGGTCAATCAGTGTTTGGGGATCAGGGCGAGGGCGTCGCCGGCCTGCTGACATTCCCCGGAGCGTAAGGCTCGCGGCAGAAGTATCTGAAAAGGGAGTGGTTGCGGGGGCAGGATTTGAACCTACGACCTTCGGGTTATGAGCCCGACGAGCTGCCAGACTGCTCCACCCCGCGTCCGAGTGAAGAGAGATTATAGCGATATCGTCGTAGAAATGTCAATCTTTCGACGCGCCGCTTCCCCGTTGATGCGCCGCGAGTTCCTGCGCAGTAAAACCCTCGATCAGCAGGCGGTAGCTCTTCTCGACAACATCCGGAGATGCGCCGTACTGCACCGCATACGCGCGCACGTTTTGCACCACCTGTTCCACCCTTGCCGGCGCATGCACATCAGCGGGGGTTTTCTTGAACTTTGCCGCCTGGATCACGTACTGCGCCCGCTCGGCGAGAAGACGCACAATCTCCCGGTCGAGCCGATCGATGTTTGCGCGCAATTCGCCAAGGTCCGCGCACTCCTGCGCTATGGGATGGCCGCTCATGCGATCAATCGGGCTTCGCGCCGGTGGCACGAATGACTTTGCCCCACTTGTCTATTTCGGTATGCTGGAACTTCTTGAATTCCGCTGGCGTGCTGCCGACGACGTCGAAGCCGAGGTTGGAGAGGGTTTTCTTCCCTTCCGGTTCGCGCAGGATGCGCTGGACTTCCACGGCAAGGCGGTCGATGACTTCCTGCGGTGTCCTGGCCGGTGCCATCATGCCGATCCAGGCAAGCGATTCGAGTTGCGGGAAACCCAGTTCCGCGACACTGGGGATGTCGCTGGCCTGCTCGCTGCGCTTAAGTGCCGTCACGGCAAGCCCCTTCATCCGTCCCGCCTTGATATGTGGCAGGACACCGGGCGCGATGGCGAACATCGCCTGGATATTGCCCCCCATCATGTCGGTGACCGCCTGCGGAAACCCGCGGTAAGGGATATGGACCAGAAACACTTTTGCGTCCGCCTTGAGCAGTTCCATGGTCAGGTGCGCAGCGCTCCCGCTGCCTGTCGTGCCATAGGAAAGCTTGGCCGGGTGCGCCTTGAGGTAGCCGATGAACTCCTTGAAATTCGCTGCCGGCACGCTCGGGTGCACGACCAGGATCTGCGGCGCAGTGGCGAGCAGGGAAATCGGCGCAAGGTCGCGCTCCGGGTCATAGGGCAGGTTGTCGTACAGCATTTTGTTGGTCGCGAGCGCCGCGTTGGTACTGACCACCAGCGTGTATCCGTCTGCCGGAGACTTGGCGACCGCATCCACGGCCACGTTGCCCCCTGCTCCCGCCTTGTTCTCCACGATGACCGGTTGCCCGAGCGCTTCCTGAAGTTTCGGCGCCACCACCCGGGCCACCGTATCCGGGGTCGTGCCCGGCGGAAAGGAGACGACGACTTTTACCGTACGGTTTGGGTAAGCCTGTGACACGGCCTGCCCGGCATAACCGACTAGAGCCAAGCCTATCACCAACGAATGGAATATTTGCTTCACGATTCCCCCTCGGATTGAATTTTTATATTTAGAACAATAGTTTAAATGATAAGCACAGATCAAGCGCGAAGCGGTTGCCAGTTCGCGAGCCGATCAAGTGCGGCGCGCACGAGCACTCCGCCGGCATCAGATTTCATCGACTGTACCGAGTCGGGACGGCACAGGATCGCCACAAGTGGTCGATTACGTGCGCACGCCACCAGAACGCCTCCTTCAACGCTCGCAACACACGCCACCCAGTCTTTCTGTATGTCTTTAGGTTCAATTACTTGCGAAGCATACATCGCAAGCTCCATTCGCTCCGGGCAGGCGATGATTTCGGGCGCAACGCCACGTGCCTGGACCCTTCGCGCATATTTCGGTTCGGCAAGCGCAGTGAAACGCATGCCCATGCTCTGCATCATGATGATGGCGGCGGCCCCGATGGCCAGCGTCGGCGTCCAGGGTGCCCTGTCAGGTGGCAGCGCAAGGCCTGCGGAAACCACCCGCACTTGCGCGCCGTCCTCGACCACTTCGCAGCCAAGGCGTGCGAGGAAATCGCCGAGCAGATCTCCCATTGGGTCTGTCGACGTCAGCAGCGAAATCCTGAACTTCGACGGTGCCGACTTGACGGAAGTCGTTCCCGCTGGCGACTCGCCGGCCAGCACGCGGAAGAGCGTTTCGGCCTTGAGGCGCGTTTCGTCCTCTTCCCTCGCTGGGTCGGAGTCGACCAGGAGATTTCCCCCCGTGCGAACTTCGGCAAGGTGGTCCGCCAGGCGGGCTGCGCGCAGCACCGTCAGCGCTTCCATGCTGCCATCAGAACCCAGGCGAGTGACGGCACCGGCATACCAGCCCCGCCAAGTCGCCTCGATCGCCTCAACGGCCGCAATTGCCGCCTCCTTGGGCAGCCCCGTCACCGTCGCGGGTCTGGAGTGGGCGAGCAGGATGTCGATGGCGTCCGCGCCCTTGCGCCTGCGCCCGCGAATGTGGTCGATTGTGTGGATGATGGTGCTGAAGAAATGCACCCTGCGGCGCGACACGACCTCGACTGACCCCGGTTCGCATACCCGCGCCTTGTCATTGCGGTCAGAGTCCGCGCAAGCGGCCAGGGAGGCGTCTTCCTTGTCCGAATTTAGCAGGGCCAGCGCCTGCTCGACATCGCCGGCCGGATCCGCGCCGCGGCGGACGGTACCGCAGACCGGTGCGCTTTCCACATGCACATTGTTAGCGCGAACCTGGAGGTCGGGCGAGGCGCCGAACAGGTGTTCTCCCCCGCCCAGATTCAGGCAGAACATTGCAGGATATGGGTTGAGTTTGCGCAACGCATTGAATGCGGCGCTCGGCGCGACCGAATAGCGCCGGCGGAAAGTCTGGCTGAGGACGAGGGAAAAGACTTCGCCTCGGCGCAACCTTTCGACACCCTTGGCAACGCTGTTCGCGTGCCCGCCCGGGCCGAAGTCGTCGGCCTGTCGCTCGAGACGCACAAGTGCTAGCGTGGCCGCCCCCCCCTCGCCGACCGTCTCAAGGCCGGGAAAGCGAAAATTGATCCAGCGCGAGCCGTCCGCACGCGAAACCAGGACCCTGTCGGCGAAGTAAAGCACCATCCGGCGCTTGCCGTCGTCCGGAATTCCGGGTGTACCGGCGAGGCGGTAGTAGTCGAAGCTGAACACCCCGTACAACGCCAGCTCGGGGAAGGACGGGCTGAACGATCCAAGAAATTTTCGCAACACCGCAAGCACCGGATGGGGACCCGGATTCCCACTCGCGAACCGCGCGACCAGTCCGCCCTGACAGGGCACGAACCCGGCCCAAGGCTGAATCATCGCCAGCAGGGCTCGCCCCAATGCGGTAAACGCCAGTACCCTGAGCTCGTTGCCGTCGAGATAGAACCCCACCGGCGGATCGATGCATCCCATCGATTCGCGACGGTAAAGCCCCTCGGCGCTGACATCGCATCCAAGCCACGCGCCGTGCCTGCTGTCCAGCCCCTCAAGAAGCGTCGGGACGGCGTCTGGGCCCGCAGCCGATTCAGCGCGCTCGACCCGGATCATATGCAGCACGCGCCGCTGTGGCGCGCGAGACGGCCGATTTCGGCGCTCATTGGCCCCACGCCGCTGCGTGCAATCGGCACCAATGCCGGGTCCGGCGCCACGTCAGAGGCGTTCCGTTTCGCCTTGTCGCGGCTGCCAGACCATGAGGCGTTTTTCCGCGAGCGTCACCGCAAGGTCCAGGGCCAGGGCGAATGCGGTGAGGACCAATATGCCGGCAAACACCGTGTTGATATCGAAAGTCCCTTCAGCCTGCAGGATCAGGTACCCGACGCCCCGCGAGGATCCGAGGTACTCGCCTACCACCGCGCCCACGAACGCCAGCCCGACGGAGTTGTGCAGGCTGGCGAAGACCCAGCTCATTGCGCTCGGGATATACACGTGGCGCAGCAGCTGCTTGCGGCTGGCGCCGAGGATGCGCGCGTTGGCCAGCACGGTCGGGCTCACTTCCCGCACGCCCTGGTAGACGTTGAAGAACACGATGAAGAATACGAGGGTCACGCCAAGTGCCACTTTGGAGGCGATGTCCAGGCCGAACCACACGCTGAAGATGGGCGCGAGGATCACTCGCGGCATCGAATTCAGCGCTTTAATGTACGGGTCGCACAGCGCCGATGCGATGGGGTTCAGGGCAAGCCACAGGCCGATCACGAGGCCCGATACTGTGCCGATGACAAATGCGAGGATCGTCTCCCACAGGGTGACCCACAAATGCCCATAGATGTCGCCGGAAACAAACCATTCCCAGATCCGCGCGGACACTTTGAGCGGTTCGCCGAAGAAGAACGCCGCCTTGCCGGGATCATCGAAATAAAACGGAGGCAGCAATCCCGGCACGGTGAGCATGTGCCAGGCGACAAAGAAGGCCAACAAAATGAGCACCTGCCAAGTGCGCAGGTTGCCCTGCTGCGGCCTGACACGCGCCCAGAGACCCCTATTGGATTCGGGTGCGCGCATAGCCCTTGAGGACCTCGTCCTTCATTGCGTGCCAGATCTGCGTGTGCAGTTCGACGAACCGCGGCGTCAGGCGAATTTCGGCGACATCGCGCGGCCGGGGCAGGTCAATCTCGAATTCGCCGATAGGGTGAGTGCCTGGACCCGCCGACAGCACCACCACCCGATCCGATAGCGAAATCGCCTCTTCGAGATCATGGGTGATGAAGACCACCGACTTGCGGTTGGCCGACCATAGCTCGAGCAGTTCGTTTTCCATCATGTGGCGGGTCTGTATGTCGAGGGCAGAAAACGGCTCGTCCATGAGGATGATTTGGGGATCGAGGATGAGCGTCTGGGCCAGCGCCACCCGGCGGCGCATGCCCCCGGACAACTGGTGGGGATAACGGTGGCCGTGGCCGGCAAGCCCGACCCGGGCGAGCCAGTCCTCGGCGCGCCGCACGGCCTCTTCGCGTTCCACGCCACGGAATTCGAGTCCCGCAGTGACGTTTTCAAGCCCCGTGCGCCACGGCATCAATGCTTCGGTCTGGAACAGGTAGCCAGCCTGCGGGTTGAGGCCCGTCAGCGGCTCGCCAAAAACCTTGACGCTGCCGGCAGACGGCTCAAGCAGGCCGACAGCGACGTTGAGCAACGTGGATTTTCCGCATCCGGTGGGTCCCACCACGGACACGAACTCCCCTGGCGCGACCACCAGCGTCGCGTCCTTGAGCGCCGTGTAGCGCGTGTCCTTGGCGTCACGTGCCGCGAAGGTGACGGTAATGTTTTCGAGCGCGAGGGCGGGCGCCCCTTGTACCGGCACGGCTACTTCTTCTGCGTGAATTTCGCGAGCGCTTTATTAGCGAACTCGTTGGTGTAGGTTTCGCCCAGCTTGATCTTGGACGGATCGATTTTCGGGTTGAATGACGCGAGGGCCTTGAGGGTGGTCTTTGCGCCGGCTTCGCTGAACAGGCCATCCTTGGAGTACGCGGTCTTCACGTTGTTGAAAGCGAAGAGGTACATGGCCTTGTTGCCGAGCAGGTAATCCTCAGGCACCGTCGCCAGCACCTGCTGGGGCGAGGCGTCCTGCAGCCAGAGCAGGCCGCGGACCATCGCGTTGGTGAGGGCCTGCACGGTCTTGGGGTTTTTCTTTACGAAGTCAACAGGCGCGTAGAGGCTCGCCGCCGGCATCGGGCCGCCGAAAAGTTTCTCGGTCCCCTCGGGCGTGCGCGTCTCTGCGATGATCTTGATCTTGCCCTCCTTCTCGAGGATGGTCATGGCGGGATCGGTCTGGGACAGGACATCCACCCTGCCCTGCTCGAGCGCGGCGATGACCGTCGAGCCCGCCCCGACCCCGATGATGGAAACGTCCGAGGGCTTGAGCCCGCCCTTGGCCAACAGGAAATTGGCCACCATGTTGGTGCTCGATCCGGGCGCGCTGACCCCGATCTTGAGGCCCTTGAGGTCCTTGGGCGATTTATAGGCCGCCGCGCGCGAGGCAACGATACCCACCGAAATCTGCGGCGCCGCCCCGGAAAGGACGAACGCGGTGAAACGCTGGCCATTCGCCTGCATGTTGATCGTGTGCTCGTACGCGCCCGAAACCACGTCGGCGCTGCCGCCGACCACTGCCTGCAACGAACGAGAGCCGCCGGGAAAGTCGCTGATGCGCAGGTTGAGCCCTTCGTCCTTGAAGTAGCCCAGGCGCTCGGCCAGCGTGAGCGGCAGGTAGTAAAGCGCGGACTTGCCGCCGATGGCGATGTGGACGTCGGGCTTTTCGAGTTGGGCAAGGGCACCCGCGGCGAGCACGAGCGACGTGATGCCGATGACGGTGCGGACGATGCGACGGACGATCGATTTCATTGTTTTTCTCCTCCTGGATGTTGCACAATTCTACAGCGAGCGCCTCTCGATCAACGCCTGCGAAAGCGTACCGGCATCGACATACTCTAGCTCCCCGCCCAGCGGCACGCCCCGTGCGATGCGGCTCACGCGCACCCCGCGGCTGCGCAGCATTTCGGCGATGTAATGAGCAGTCGCCTCGCCCTCGTTGGTGAAGTTCGTTGCCAGGATGACTTCCTGCACGACGCCGTCGGTCGCCCGCGTGAGCAGCCGATCCAGGCCAATGTCGCGCGGGCCCACCCCGTCGAGCGGCGAAAGCCGCCCCATCAGTACGAAGTACATCCCTGAAAAGGACGACGTCTGCTCCACCATCGCCAGGTCCGCCGGGGTCTCCACCACGCAGAGGAGCGCACCATCCCTGCGCTGGGAAGCGCACAGCGCGCAGACGTCGCCTTCGGTGAAGTTATTGCACTTGTTGCAGTGGCGGACGCTCGCAAGCGCGTGCAGCAGCGAATGCGCCAGCTGGTCGGCGCCCGCCCGGTCGCGCTGGAGCAGCTGGTAGGCCATGCGCTGCGCCGACTTTGGGCCGACCCCCGGCAGAACGCGCAATGCGTCCACCAGGCGCTCGAGGCCCTCGGCAATCGGGACCGGGTCCCTTTGCATCTTGCCCGTCCTAGAAAGGCAGCTTCATTCCCGGCGGCAGTCCCATGCCGGCCGTAACGCTGCTCATTTTCTCGGCAATCATGGCCTCCACGCGGCGGGCAGCATCGTTGAAGGCGGCGGCGACGAGGTCTTCCAGCATCTCCTTGTCGTCCCCGACCAGCGAAGGATCGATGGAGACCCGCTTCACGTCGTGCTTGCAGGTCATCTGCACCTTCACCATGCCCGCGCCCGACTGGCCCTCGACTTCGAGCTGCGCCAGCTGGTCCTGCATCTTCTGCATATTCTCCTGCATTGCCTGGGCCTGCTTCATCAACTGGCCGATGTTGCCTCGCATGAATGCCTCCTATGACCCCTTGGGGATCGCCTGTATGGTGTTGTCGATAACGGTTGCGTCGAAAATATCCACGAGGTCGCGAACGAAAGGGTCGCCGCGCACCGCGTCGGCCGCCTTGGCCTGGCGGGCCGATCGCTCATCCTGCTCGAGCGCCGCGACGGACTTGCCCGCGACCTCGCCCACCACGACCTTGAGCGTGATCGTGCCGCCAAAGCGCTGCGTGAGCACCGCTTTTAGCTTGTCCACGTAACCTTTGTCGGCAAGGTAGGCCATCGATTTCGGGATCGCGAATTCGAACTGGCCTGCCTCATGACGCTTGAGTTCGGCATTTTCAGCCAGCAGTTTGGCCGTGCCGCCGAGCTTGAGTTCGCGCACCAAGGCGGGCCAGTCGCCCGGGAATGGTGATTGCACGGCCTGAGTTGCCTGTTCCGCCTGTGCCGACTGCTCGGCTTGGGCGGACTGCTCGGCCTGCGCGGAAACCGCTCGCGCGACAGGAGCAGGGGATATCAGCGCGGGCTTTGGGGGAACCGAGCCCCGCTCCGGCGCCCGTGCGACGCCGGCCCGAATGTCCCCGGCGCCACCCGCGCCGCCAGCGCTTCGCGAACGACCATCCGATGGCGCCGAGGGCATCGCAAGCGAAGCCGACGGCGTGACCACGCCACCTTCGGGGCGGAAAGCGAGCATGCGCAGCAGCGTCATGAGAAAGCCGGAATGCTCGTCCGGCGCCAGCATCAGGTCGTGGCGCCCCTGCACCGCGATCTGGTAGTAGAGCTGCACGTCCTCGGCGCTGAAACGGCCGGCGAATTCGACGATGCGCACGCGCTCCGGAAGGTCGCGGTCCAGCGCATCGGGCGCCGAAATCGCCATCGCCACGCGCAGCAGCAGGCTGGCGAGGTCGGCGAGCGCGGTGTCGAAAGACAGGCTGCGCGACTGCATCTCGTCGGCCACCGCCATCAGCGCCGGCCCGTCGCCTGCGGCCAAAGCGTCGAGTGCGCGCAATAGGTAGGTCTCGTCGACGGCACCCAGCATTTCGCGCACGTTGCCCGCCGTGACCCGCCCTGCGCCGTGGGCGATGGCCTGGTCGAGCAGCGACAGGCCATCGCGCATGCTGCCGGCAGCCGCGCGTGCCAGCGACGGCAAGGCTTCACGCTCGAATTCGATGCCTTCTGCCTCGAGCAAATGGGCCAGATGGTCGGTGATCGCCCCCGGCGGCATCTGCTTGAGGTTGAACTGCAGGCAGCGGCTGAGGACGGTGACGGGGATCTTCTGCGGGTCGGTCGTCGCCAGGATGAATTTCAGGTGTTCGGGCGGCTCCTCCAGCGTTTTGAGCATCGCGTTGAAGGCGGAATTCGACAGCATGTGCACTTCGTCGATGACATACACCTTGAACCGACCGCGCGAAGGCGCGTACTGGGCGGTCTCGAGCAACTGGCGCATCTCGTCGACCTTGGTGTTGGTCGCAGCATCCACTTCGAGGAGGTCGACGAAACGACCGCCATCGATCTCGACGCACGCACTGCACGTCCCGCAAGGCTCCGCAGTGATGCCGGTCTCGCAATTCAGGCATTTTGCGAGGATGCGGGCGATGGTCGTCTTGCCGACCCCGCGCGTGCTGGTGAACAGGTACGCATGGTGCAGGCGCTGCTTTTCGAGCGCGTGGCGCAGGGCCTTGACCACATGCTCCTGCCCCACCAGCGTGGAGAAATTCCTGGGCCGGTACTTGCGCGCCAGAACGAGATAGTTCATGCGCCGATTCTACCGTGCGAGTGACCTGATGAACCTGCTGGGAGGCCGGTTCGAGGAGGCAGGGTTTGCCGATGCTCCCTCCTCGACCGCGAAAAGGTGGCGAGCCTTGTCCCCGGCACTTGCGGTGAGTAGCTGTGGCTGCTTCCTTCCGGACCTGACCAGATTCACCACGCCGCAATGCGGGGGGGCCCGCCGTTGGACATTATGCCCCGCCTGGAACGGCGGGGCTTCAAATTTGGCGGAGAGAATGGGATTCGAACCCATGATACGGATTAACGTATACACGCTTTCCAAGCGTGCGCCTTCAGCCGCTCGGCCATCTCTCCGGTGTCCGACCTGGCACGTAACCTACTACGCACCTACTACGCTGCTGCTGCTGAGCGGGGTGCGGATTTTATCAGATCGCAGCGCTTGACTCACAGGACCCCGGACCAGCTCCCCAGCGCACCTAGCAGCGTCGACGCAACCACAAGCAGGACCACCACCAGTGCAACGTACTCGGCCGCCTCGTCCATCTTGGTCCCCAGGATGCGCTGCACACCGACGTAGAGAAGGTAAAAGGCGTGGACTGCCGCAAACAGCGGCACGAAAACGAGGTCTGGCATCACAAGCAGGAAGCCAGCGAGCAGCACCGGTGCGCTGCTGTATGCCGCAACCTGCAGCACGCGTTGCCAGGGACGGTGGCGCGCAAAGAGGGGAGCGAGGACGAACAGCGACACGGACAGCAGGAGGACCGAAGCGATCGAGCCGACGAGCGCTTCGACTCCGCCGTGCGCGATCCGGGCGATGTCCATTTCGGCACTGTCGCCCGCAACCACGCCCCTGCCGCCGAACAGCGCGAGGCCGAGCGTCCAGCAGGCCGCCGGAATGCATGCGAGGGGCAGCACGAAGCCCCCTAGCAGCGCGAGCGGCTCCGGGACTTCCTTTTCAATGACTTCCCACTCCTCGGTCGGCCAGAGGGTGATTCGCACGGCGCGCAGCAGCGCGGCGCGCATTGCCTCAGCCCGCCAGTGCGGCGAGGTACAGCCGGATCTTGATGATGATCAGGATAGCTTCGACCAGGAGCAGCAGGAACAGGGAAAGCACCCCGATGTGGGCATCGACGATGAAGCGCGGCGCGAGCCAGCGCGTGACCTTGTGGATCGGCGCAGTGATGGTTTTGAGAAGGGTATAGACAAAATTTCCCTCCCTGCGCGAGCCTGCCAGGATGAACAGCGCCCCCTGCCCGATGAGCGCCATGAGGGCCACCTCGTTCACGCCTTTGAGTATCACCACGATCTGGTAAAGCATGCTTATCCCGCCGGCGCCTGCTTGGTCGCCCGGTCCAGATCCTGCGCCATTTTCGGGTCGAACCGGTCCAGGTGCGCGAGGACTTCAGCGAGCTTGTCGCGCCGGCCCAGCGAAAAATACGTCATGCCGAGCTCGTACCATGCATGCCCGTTCATGGGCTGGAGTTCGGCGGCCTGCTGCAGCGCGTAAGCGGCGTCCTCCGTGCGGCCCAGCGCACCAAGCGCGAGCCCCATCCCGTACCACGCGCGATCAATGCGGGGATTGATCTCCACGGCGCGCTCGAAGCGCTGCACCGCTGGCTCGAGCTTGTTCTGCAACTGCAGGATGTAACCCAGGTTGAAGAGCATGATCGGATCGTCGGGCTTGATCTCGAGCGCCTTCTCCAACTGCGCCTCGGCAAGCCCATTGCGCCCGAGCCGCCCATAAAGGAATCCCAGCGAACTGGCCGCGGGCCAGTAACCGGGGTCGATCTGCAACGCGTCCTTCAGCGCGAGGATCGCCTGGTCGCGACGCCCAACGAGGTCCAGCAGGCGCGCGCGCTGGTAGTGCAGCCAGGCATTGGCTTTCAACATGCGCATGCTCCGCCGGCGGGATCTGTCATCGAAAAAAACAAAGCCCGCCGAAGCGGGCTTTGTACTGGCCCTGAAGCAGCCGGGGCTGTCAGGTCGCGTTGGTGTTGATGTCGCCCGCCAAGTGCGGGTAGCGCACATGGTCGACGAGTTCCTGCACCTTTTTGTCCGGCGCCGGTGTGAGCAGGCTCACGACGATGATCGTCAGGAACCCCAGCGGCATGCCGAACACGCCCGCCGAAATCGGCTCCATGCCGAACCACTTGTTGGCCGGCGAGCCCCCGAGGAACGGATAGGTGATCTTCATGTAATACCAGCACACCCCCAGCCCCACGATCATTCCCGCAATCGCGCCCCACTTGCTCGCCCGCCGCCAGAACACCCCCAGCACGAGGGCCGGGAAGAATGACGAAGCGGCAAACGAGAATGCCGCGCCTACAAGGAACAGGATGCCGCCCGGCTTGAGCGAAGTCACATAAGCGGCGATGAGAGCCACCACCACCAGCAGCATCTTCGACACCGTGACCCGGCGACCCGTGGGCGCGGTGGGATCGATCATCTTGTAGTAGAGGTCGTGCGACAGCGCGTTTGCGATGGTGAGCAACAGCCCGTCGGCAGTGGACAGCGCCGCCGCCAGCCCGCCCGCGGCCACCAGCCCCGACACCACGTACGGCAATCCGGCGATCTCCGGCGTGGCCAGCACGATGATGTCCCCGCCGAGCACGATTTCGGCAAGCTGCACGATGCCGTCCTTGTTCACGTCGGTGATTGATAACAAGGATGGATCCACCGCCGCCCAGTTAGCCGCCCATCGAGGCAGGTCCGCGAAACTACTGCCGACGAGGAAGTAGTAGACGTCGTACTTGGCCAGCACGGCCAGCGCCGGCGCGGTGAAGTACAGCAGGAAGATGAAAAACAGCGACCAGAAAACCGACTGGCGCGCCTGCCTGACGCTTGGGGTGGTGTAGTAGCGCATGAGGATGTGCGGCAATGCAGCCGTGCCGAACATCATGCAGAACACGATGCCGAGGAAGTTGCGCCGCGCGATGTCCTGCGCCGCCTCGTCCTTGCCCGGGAACGGTGTGGCATGTGGCTTCGGTGGGTTGGCGCGTGCCGCCAGTCCCTTGTCCTTGTCCCATTGCGTCTTGGCCGCAGCCTCGTCCTTCGGGTAGGCATCGAGCGCCTTTTGCGCTGCAACCACCTGGTCGGGCGCGGCATTGTCGGTCTTGAGCTTGGCCAGGTTCTGCTCGAGGTCGCCCTTGCCCTTCGCATAGCCCGCGGCAGGGTCCTTCAGTCCGGCGTTGGCCGCATCGGCGCGGGCCTTGAAGATGTTACGGACCTCGATTTCCTTGGGATCGGCGGTGAGCAGCTTTTCCTTCTCAGTGACCTTCTGCAGCACCTGCCCGTAGGCGAGCTGCGGGATCGGGTTGCCGGTGTACTTGACCGACAGCCAGACCACCGGAGTGAGGTAGGCGATGATGAGGATGATGTATTGCGCGACCTGGGTCCACGTGACGGCGCGCATGCCGCCGAGGAACGAGCACACCAGGATGCCACCGAGGCCGACGAACACGCCGACGCCGAACTCAAGGCCGGTGAACCGCGCGGTGATCAGGCCGACGCCGTAGATCTGCGCCACGACGTAAGTGAACGAGCACAGGATCGCCGCGAAGATTCCCACGCTGCGCACGATGTTGCCGCCGTAGCGCTCGCCGAGGAAGTCAGGAATCGTGAACTGGCCGAACTTGCGCAGGTAGGGCGCCAGGAACAGCGCCACCAGCACATAACCCCCGGTCCATCCCATCACGAACGCCAGGCCGTCGAACCCCGACAGGTAAAGCGTACCCGCCATGCCGATAAACGAGGCGGCGCTCATCCAGTCCGCCCCGGTCGCCATGCCGTTGAAGAACGCCGGCACCCTGCGTCCCGCGACATAGTATTCCGCTGCGTCCACCGTGCGGCTCATGATCCCGATGCCCGCGTACAGGGCAACCGTGGCGAACAGGAAGCAGTAGCCGATCCACTTGCGGCTCATGCCCATCTGCTCGGCCACGGCGATCAGCGCCAGGAAGATCAGGAACCCGCCGGTGTAAAACATGTAGTACTTCTTGAGCTGGGCCTTGAAGGCCTTGTGCCCCATCGTGGTGGTGTTCATTCGTCCTCCCCCTCTTGCACGCCGTACTCGTTATCCAGCTTGTTCATGTAGTGCTGGTAGTACCAGATGAGGGCAACGTAGATCACCAAGGAGCCTTGGGCAGACATGTAAAAGCCGAGCGGAAATCCAAGGACCGTGAATGCGTTCAATTCCCGCGCATACCACCCTTCGACGAAAGTAACCACGAACCAGATGAGCAGCAGGACTGCCGTCATCACGAGGTTCCGGTGCCAGTACTCCCGGTGTTTCTCGGTCAACTCCATTGGGTCTCCTCCCTTTTTGCCGGTGCAAAATTTGCGATCCCGTTTTTGTTTTCTGGAGATCGCTTCTCACTCACTGTTTACAAATCGCGAGCTTTTTTGATTGTTGCGAGACTAACAAATTCTGGCGAGATCCGCGCCCTCTCTCTCCAGTTCTCGTTGTGCGTCGCACAATCCGACGCCTGGAAACACACGCTACGAATCCGCGCCCAAACGAACGTCACGCGCGGAAGCGGGGCCCTCAGCGCACCTCCTTCAGTTGCTCCAGGATGGCTGGATTCTCGAGGGTAGACACGTCCTGCGTAATCGCCTCGCCTTTGGCGATCGAACGTAGCAGGCGCCGCATGATCTTCCCCGAGCGGGTCTTGGGGAGGTTGTCGCCGAAACGGATGTCCTTGGGCCGCGCGATCGGGCCGATTTCCTTGGCCACCCAGTTGCGCAACTCCTGCGCGATCCGCTTGGCTTCGTCCCCTGACGGGCGAGCGCCCTTGAGCACCACGAACGCGCACACCGCTTCCCCGGTCAGGTCGTCGGGACGGCCGACCACTGCGGCCTCTGCGACGAGTTTCGTGTTGGACACCAGCGCAGACTCGATTTCCATCGTGCCCAGGCGATGCCCCGAAACGTTCATGACGTCATCGATCCGCCCCATGATCCGGTAATAGCCTTCCTCATCGGTACTTGCACCGTCGCCGGCAAGGTAATACCGCCCCTGGAAATCGTCCGGGTAATAGGTCTTGCGAAAGCGGTCCGGATCCCCCCAGATCGTGCGAATCATGCTCGGCCAGGGGCGCTTGATGACGAGGATCCCGCCCTTGCCTTTGCCCACCGAAGTGCCGGTCTCGTCGACGATATCGGTGACAATGCCCGGCAGCGGAAAAGTGGCCGAGCCGGGCTTGGTCGGCGTCGCTCCAGGAAGTGGCGTGATCATGTGCCCGCCGGTTTCGGTCTGCCACCACGTGTCGACGATCGGGCAGCGTCCCCCGCCGACGGTCTCGTGGTACCACATCCATGCCTCGGGGTTGATCGGCTCGCCCACGGTACCGAGGATGCGCAGCGAGGACAGGTCGTATTTCTTCGGCAGGTCGCCGCCGGCCTTGATGAGCGAACGGATGGCAGTGGGCGCGGTATAGAACACCGTGACCTTGTGGTCCTGGATCATCTTCCAGAAACGGCCTGCATCGGGATAAGTGGGCACGCCCTCGAAGATGACCTCGGTGGCGCCGACAGCGAGCGGCCCGTAGCACACATACGAATGGCCGGTCACCCATCCGACGTCGGCCGTGCACCAGAACACGTCGGTGGGCTTGTAATCGAAAACCCACTTCATCGTGAGGATGGTCCACAGCAGGTACCCGGCGGTGGAATGTTGCACGCCCTTGGGTTTGCCGGTCGACCCCGATGTATAGAGGATGAACAACGGATGCTCGGCGTTGACGATGGTGGGTTCGCAGGTTTCGGGTTGCCCTTTGACGACTTCGTCCCACCATTGGTCCCGGCCCGCGGTCATGGCGATAGGCGAACCCGAGCGCTTGTACACCACAATGTTCTTGATGCCTTCGCACCCGCCGAGCGCAATGCCCTCATCCACTATCGGCTTGAGCGGAATCTCCTTGCCACCGCGGAACTGGCCGTCGGCGCAGATGACCGCCACGGCGCCCGCGTCGATGATGCGTTCCTGCAGCGACTTGGCCGAAAACCCGCCGAATACCACCGAATGAGTAGCGCCGATGCGCGCCAGCGCCTGCATCGCCACCACCGCCTGGATCGACATCGGCATGTACACGATCACGCGGTCGCCGCACTTGATGCCGTTCGCCTTCAGGCCGTTGGCGAACCTGCATACCTCGTGATAGAGCGCCTTATAGGTGATCCTGGTGATTTTGCCGTCGTCGGCCTCGAACACGATGGCGACCTTGTCGGGTTGCGTCTTGAGGTGGCGGTCGAGGCAGTTTTGCGAGGCGTTCAGTTCGCCGTCGTCAAACCACTTGTAGAACGGCGCCTTCGACTCGTCGAGCGTGCGGGTGAACGGCTTGGCCCAGATGAGCTCTTCACGCGCAAGCCGCGCCCAGAAACCCTCGAAGTCCTTTTCGGCCTCCTTGCACAGCGCGTGGTACGCCGGCATGCCGGAGATATTGGCCTCCCGCATGAGCGCTTCGGGCGGGGGGAAAACGCGCGTTTCGCTCAATACCGATTCGATGCTGGAAGACATTTGACTTCTCCTCATTCTGCTGCGCGTGGGTGCATGAATAAAAACATTTAAACAATGCCTTGTAAAGCGCCGACGGGAGCGCGCGAGGGCCGGGCCAAGGATCGAATTCGCTTAGAATTCATCCCTTCCCGATTTTGCCGGAATTCACCCCATGAATTTGCCGCCCACCGACCCAAGTCTCAGGCCCCTGCCGCGCTGGATCTTCATGAGCCGCTGGCTGCAGGCCCCGCTCTACATCGGCCTGATCGTCGCCCAGGCCGTCTACGTGTGGCAGTTCTGGCTCGAACTCGTCCACCTGATCGGCGTCACCGCGACCAAGGGCGTCACCGAAGCCGAGATCATGCTGATCGTCCTGGGCCTGATCGACGTGGTGATGATCTCGAACCTGCTCGTAATGGTCATCGTCGGCGGGTGGGAGACATTCGTGTCGCGGCTCATGCTGCAGAACCATCCCGACCAGCCCGAGTGGCTCTCGCACGTCAATGCCGGCGTACTCAAGGTGAAGCTCGCCACCGCGATCATCGGCATTTCCTCGATCCACCTGCTGAAAACATTCATCAACGCGCAGAACTACGAGGAAAAGGTATTGCTCTGGCAGACCGTCATCCACCTCACGTTCGTGCTGTCCGCGCTCGCCATCGCGTGGACCGAGCGCATTACCAGCGGCGCCCATCCGGCGCCCGCCCATTGAGGCCCGCCGTGACCACGACCATCAAGAAAGAAGACCTGGTGCAGAGCATCGCCGATGCCTTGCAATACATCAGTTATTACCATCCGAAGGATTACATCCAGGCGCTGGGCCGCGCCTACGAGCGTGAGCAGGGCCAGGCGGCCAAGGACGCCATCGCCCAGATCCTCACCAATTCGCGCATGTGCGCCGAGGGCCACCGCCCGATCTGCCAGGACACCGGCATCGTCAACGTGTTCCTGCGTATCGGCATGGACGTGCGCTGGGAATCCGGCACGAGCCTGGAGGACATGATCAACGAGGGTGTGCGCCGCGCCTACAACCACCCGGACAACAAGCTGCGCGCCTCCGTCCTCGCCGACCCGATGTTCACTCGCAAGAGCACCGGCGACAACACGCCGGCGGTGATCAACGTCGAACTCGTACCCGGGGACAAGGTCGAGGTCGACGTGGCGGCCAAAGGCGGCGGCTCCGAGGCCAAGTCCAAGTTCGCGATGCTCAACCCTTCCGACTCGATCATCGACTGGGTGCTCAAGACGGTGCCCACGATGGGCGCGGGCTGGTGCCCGCCCGGCATGCTCGGCATCGGCGTCGGCGGCACCGCCGAGAAGGCGATGCTGATGGCGAAAAAATCCCTCATGGACCCGATCGACATGTCGGACCTCAAGGCGCGCGGCCCGAAAACCAAGCTGGAAGAGATGCGCATCGAGCTGTACGACAAGGTCAATGCGCTTGGCATCGGCGCGCAGGGCCTGGGCGGCCTGTCGACCGTGCTCGACGTCAAGATCATGGACTACCCGACCCACGCGGCCAACAAGCCGGTGGCGATGATCCCGAACTGCGCGGCCACCCGCCACGCGCATTTCGTGCTCGACGGCTCCGGACCGGCGATGCTCGAGCCCCCGTCGCTTTCCGACTGGCCGAAGGTGACGTGGAGCGCATCGGCCTCCGCCACACGCGTCAACCTCGACAAGCTCACGCCCGCCGAAGTCGCTTCGTGGAAACCCGGCCAGACGCTGCTGCTGTCCGGCAAGCTGCTCACGGGGCGCGACGCGGCCCACAAGCGCATCCAGGACATGCTGGAAAAGGGCGAGAAGCTGCCCACCGACTTCACCAACCGCGTCATCTATTACGTCGGTCCGGTCGACCCGGTGCGCGACGAAGTCGTGGGCCCGGCCGGCCCGACAACGTCCACGCGCATGGACAAGTTCACCGAGATGATGCTCGCCAGAACCGGCCTCATCGCGATGGTGGGCAAGGCCGAGCGCGGGCCCACCGCCATCGACGCGATCCGCAAGCACAAGGCGGCGTACCTGATGGCAGTCGGCGGCGCGGCCTACCTCGTGTCGAAAGCGATCCGCAAATCACGCGTGGTGGGATTCGCCGACCTCGGCATGGAAGCCATCTACGAGTTCGAGGTGGAGGACATGCCGGTCACCGTGGCGGTCGACGCGAGCGGCACGTCGGTGCACACCACCGGCCCGGCCGAGTGGGGGGAAAAAATCAAGGAATTCAAGTTGCCCGTCTACGCCGCATAAAGCTGCCGGTGGGGCACGCGAGCTTCCCCCTCTTTCGCGGGAGCCGCGCATGAGCGACCAACCCACCCGCTGGGTCCAGGTCTGGATCATCTTTGCGGCGGGCCTGTCGGCGGGTGCGCACATCTGCAAGGTGCCCCCGGCCCTGCCGCTCCTGCAGGCCGACCTCGGCCTCACGCTGGTGCAGACCGGGTTCATCGCCACCATGTTCTATGTCATGGGCGGGATCGTCGGGGTATTCGTCGGCGCGATCGTCGACCGCTACGGCCAGAAGCGCTTTGCCCTCATCGGGCTGGGTTGTCTCTTCGCCGGCGGCCTGTACGGCGCATTCGCCAGCAACTACGCGAGCCTGCTCGGATCGCGCTTCGTCGAGGGCATCGGGTTCATGCTGTTCACCGTGGCAGGCGGCCCGCTCCTGGCCGGGGTCACCCAACCGCACGATCGCCCCATGGCATTTTCCCTGTGGAGCGCCTACATGCCCACCGGGGGGGCGCTTGCATTGCTTGCCGCACCGGTGGCCCTCGCCACCTTTGGCTGGCGCAGCCTGTGGCTGGGGATTGCCGCCTATACCGCCGTCATAGCGGTGCTGCTTGCGCGGACCGTGCCGGCGCCGCGCTTCGGCGGCGGCATCGGCTCGATGCGCCTGGTGGCCGAATCGGTGATGCGGCCGGGCAGCATGGCGCTGTGCGTGGTGTTCTTAAGCTATGTCGGCCAGTGGAGTTCGCTCATGATCTGGCTGCCCACATTCCTGGTCGGGGAGCGCGGCATGACGCCTTCCGCGGCTTCGCTCGTGACCGCGCTGTATGTCGCGATCAACGTGCCCGGCAACCTCGCCGGCGGCTGGATCCTCAAACGCGGCGTAGCCCGGTGGAAGCTCATCCTCGTTGCGAGCGGGGTCATGGCGCTGACCGCCGCGGTCGCGTTCAGCGCGGGATTGCCCGACACGGTTCGCCTCGCCTGCGTCCTCGCCTTCTCGCTGGCGGGCGGCGTGATTCCCGCCGCCGTGCTGGCCGGCGGCCCGGTCCACGCGCGCAGCCCCCAGCACATCG
>JBBQCV010000055.1:0-19081 GCA_038319115.1 Burkholderiales bacterium
GTCGGTGCCGAAGTCTTTTCGCGCATCCTCGACAGGACCGACCGGGGCCCTTGCGTGCTGTTCGGGGACGGCGCGGGCGCCGTGGTGCTGCGCGCGGCCGATGCCCCCGGGATTCACTCGAGCATCCTGCGCGCCGACGGCCGGCACGCAGGCATCCTGTCGGTGCCTGGTAACGTCAGCGGCGGGAAGATAATCGGCTCGCCTTTCCTGCAGATGGCGGGCAACCAGGTGTTCAAGTTTGCGGTCAAGGTGCTCGACGAAGTCGGGCGCGAAACGCTGGCCGCCGCGGGCGCAAGCGTGGCCGATGTCGACTGGCTCATCCCGCATCAGGCCAACGTACGCATCCTCGATGCCACTGCGAAAAAGCTCGGCATTTCCCCCGACAAGGTGGTGGTCACCGTCGATCATCACGGCAATACCTCGGCTGCCTCCATCCCGCTTGCACTCGACGAATACGTGCGCCAGGGAAAAATCCAGCGCGGCCACCGCCTGCTCCTGGAGGGCGTGGGGGGCGGTTTCACCTGGGGCGCCGTGTACGCCACATTCTGAGGAAGATTCAGGCATGAAACTCGCGATGGTGTTTCCGGGGCAGGGCTCCCAATCGGTGGGCATGCTGCGCGCCTATGACGGCCTCGCCGGGATCGAGCCCGTGCGCAGCGCCGCCAGAGAAGTGCTGGGGGCGGATTTCATCAAGCTGCTGGACGAGGGGCCCGCCGACGCCCTCGGCCTCACCGTGAACACCCAGCCGGCCATGGTGACGGCCGGCTATCTTGCCTATCGCGCATGGCTCGAGCTAGGTGGCCCGCGCCCCGAAGTGGTCGCCGGCCATAGCCTGGGCGAATACACCGCACTGGTCGCCGCCGAGGTCCTGTCGTTCGAGGATTGCCTGCCGCTGGTCCTGCACCGCGCCGAGGCGATGCAGAAAGCGGTGCCCGCAGGGGAGGGCGCGATGGCCGCGATCCTCAACCTCGATGACGCCTTGGTGCGTGAGGCGTGCGTCGAATCCGGTCAGGGCCAGGTCGTGCAGGCGGTCAATTTCAACGGCCCGGGCCAGGTGGTGATCGCCGGCAACAAGGATGCGGTTGCGCGCGCGATGGAGTGCTGCAAGACCAAAGGCGCCAAGCGCGCGGTGCTCCTGCCCGTCAGTGCGCCGTTCCATTCCAGCCTCATGCAGCCAGCCGCCGAAGCGCTTAAAGCCTATCTCCCGAATGTGGCATTCAAGGCCCCGTCGATCGCGGTAATCAACAACGCCGATGTGGCCACCGAAACCGATCCCGCCGCTATCAAGGATGCACTCGTGCGGCAGGCAGCCTCGCCAGTGCGTTGGGTGGAGACTATCAATCGCATGGCGGGCATGGGTGTCACGCACGTCCTCGAGTGCGGTCCCGGCAAGGTGCTCGCGGGGCTCACGCGGCGCATCAATGGCGGGTTGCAGGGATTCGCCCTGACCGACCGTGCGTCTCTCGAGCAGGCCCTGGCCGCGCTGAGGAGCGCATGAGCGCCCTGGCGGGAAAGGTCGCGCTGGTCACTGGCGCTTCGCGCGGGATCGGACGCGCCATCGCCATGGCCCTTGCCGGCGAATCGGCCACGGTGATCGGCACCGCCACCACCGACGCCGGCGCCAAGGCCATCGGCGAGGCCATCGCATCGGCCGGCCACGCGGGGGCGGGCCGGCAACTCGACGTGCGCGACGCCGCGCAGTGCGATGCGCTCATCGCTTCGGTGGCCCAGGAGTTCGGCGACATCGCCATCCTCGTCAACAATGCCGCCATCGTGCGTGACAACCTGGGCCTGCGCATGAAGGACGAGGAATGGGACGACGTCATCCAGACCAACCTGCGTTCGGTGTTCAGGCTCTCGCGCGGCGTGCTCCGGGGCATGATGAAAGCCCGCTGGGGCCGCATCATCAGCATCACCTCCGTCGTCGGCGCCGCCGGCAATGCGGGCCAAATGAACTACGCCGCGGCCAAGGCGGGCGTGGTGGGGATGTCCAAGTCGCTCGCGCGCGAGATCGGCAGCCGCAACATCACCGTGAACTGCGTCGCCCCCGGCTTCATCGACACCGACATGACGCGGGCGCTGTCCGAGGCGCAGAAGACCGCGCTCCTTGCCCAGATCCCGCTTGCGCGCCTGGGCGCGCCCGAGGACGTCGCGGCGGCCGTGGCCTTCCTGGCCTCGCCGCCGGCGGGCTATATCACAGGAACCGTGCTGCATGTGAACGGCGGGATGTACATGGCCTAGATTAGTTTTCCGGCGCTTTCGGCTTGGCGCGGGGCTTTTGGTAAAATTCGCCGCTTGAGCTTGGCCCAACAGGAAGGAGCAGGACATGGATAACATCGAACAGCGCGTAAGAAAAATCATTGCCGAGCAACTCGGCGTCAACGAAGCCGAGATCAAGAACGAGTCGTCTTTCGTCGATGACCTCGGGGCGGACTCCCTGGATACGGTCGAACTCGTGATGGCGCTCGAGGAAGAATTCGAAACCGAGATCCCCGACGAAGAGGCCGAGAAGATCACCACGGTCCAGCAGGCGATCGACTTCGTGCAGGCGCGCCAGAAGGCCTGATCGGCGCAGCCTGCCTCGAATCGGAGCCAGATTGACACGCCGCAGAGTCGTGGTGACCGGGTTGGGGTTGGTGAGCCCGGTCGGCAACACGGTCCAGGCCGCCTGGGAAAACCTCGTTGCCGGAAAATCCGGGATCACCCGCGTCACCCGGTTCGACGCCTCCCGCCTTTCGTCGCAGATCGCCGGCGAGGTGAGGGGCTTCGATATCACCGAGTACATCTCCGCCAAGGAAGCCCGCCGGATGGATACGTTCATCCATTTCGGCATGGCCGCCGGCCTGCAGGCGTGGAAGGATTCGGGCATCGACATGGCGGCCGAGGATCCCGAGCGCACGGGGATCAACTTCGGCTCGGGCATCGGCGGGCTGCCGATGATCGAGAACACGCACAATGAACTGCTCAAGAACGGCCCGCGGCGCATTTCGCCGTTCTTCATCCCCAGCACCATCATCAACATGATCGCGGGCAACCTGTCGATCATGCTGGGCACCAAGGGCCCCAACCTCGCCATCGTCACGGCTTGCACGACGTCCACGCACTGCCTCGGCGAAGCCGCCAAGTCGATTCGTCACGGCGAGGTGGAGGTCATGATCGCGGGCGGGGCGGAAGCGACGGTAACCGAACTGGCCATGGGCGGTTTTGCAGCCGCGCGGGCGCTGTCGACGCGAAACGACGCGCCCGAGGCCGCCAGCCGTCCATGGGATCGCGATCGCGACGGCTTCGTGCTGGGGGAGGGCGCGGGCGCAGTCGTGCTGGAAGAGTACGAGCATGCCAAGGCGCGCGGCGCGCGCATCTATTGCGAGGTCGCCGGCTACGGGGTGAGTTCCGATGCTTTCCACATGACGGCCCCGGCGGAGGACGGCGACGGTGCGTTCCGGTGCATGCGCAATGCGCTGCGCGATGCCGGCATCAATGCCGAAGCCATCGACTATATCAACGCCCACGGCACCTCGACGCCGCTTGGTGACATTGCCGAGACCATGGCGCTCAAGAAGCTGCTGGGCACGCACGCCGGGAAGGTGGCGGTGAACTCGACCAAGTCGATGACAGGCCACCTGCTCGGTGCGGCCGGCGGCATCGAAGCGATCGCCAGCGTGCTGGCGATCCGCGACCAGGTTTCGCCACCCACCATCAATCTCGACAATCCGGACCCGAAGTGCGATCTGGATTATGTGCCGCACACGGCGCGAAAAATGACCATCCGCACCGCCCTGTCCAACTCGTTCGGGTTTGGCGGCACCAACGGCACGTTGATACTGACCCGCCTTTGAGCGGTCGGCCGTTGCGCCTCCAACTGCGCGCCTCGCTGAGCCTCACCCTGCTGACCCTGGGGGTGCACGCAGCGGCCGCTGTGGTGCTCTGGTGGCTGCTGCCGGCGCCAGCCGCATACGCCGCGGTGCTGGTCGCATTGCTCGGCATCGTGGCGGTTGCCGACCGCACATTGTTCCTCAGGTCCTCGTCCGCGGCGTTCCTCGAGTTGAAAGGCGACGACGCCCTGCGGATCGTCTTTCGCAACGGTGGCGGCGTCGAAGGCCAGCTTGCTGCAAAGCGGTATGTGAGCCGCTGGCTGGTGGTGGTCGGCCTGCCGCGCCCGCACCGCCTGCGGCGCACGATCCTCGTGGCCCGCGACATGCTTGCCCCGGCCGAATTCAGGCTCCTTCGCCTTTGGGCGCTGTGGAAATCGTTACCTGCCGCGCCGTCCCCCGCCCGCCTGGCCCGCAGTGCATAGCCCCATGCGCACGAACTATTTGCTTGGATACCTGTCTGTGCCACATGAGCGTTGTTCGATCGTCACGCGCCGCTCGCCGGGAGTTCCAGCCCGGCCATGAGCGACCGCGAAATCGATCAGGAGCTGGTGGTACGCGCCCAGCGGGGCGACAAGCAGGCTTTCGGGCTGCTGGTGGAAAAATACCAGCGCAAGCTTGCCAGGTTGTTGTCCCGGTTCGTGCGTGATCCGGCCGAGGTGGAGGATGTGACCCAGGAAGCGTTTATCAAGGCGTATCGCGCGTTGCCCAAGTTTCGCGGCGACAGCGCCTTCTATACCTGGCTTTACCGGATCGGGATCAACACCGCAAAGAACTACCTGATGGCAGCAGGGCGCAGGGCGCCCACCTCGACGGGGGTGGACTCCGAAGAGGCCGAGAACCTGGAGGAAGGCGAGCAGTTGCGCGACATCAACACGCCCGAGAGCCTGCTCCTCTCCCGTGAGATCGGCGATACGGTGAACGCGACGATGGAATCGCTCCCCGAAGAGCTGCGCACGGCGATCCAGCTGCGCGAGATCGAAGGGATGAGCTACGAGGACATAGCACAGATCATGAATTGCCCGATCGGGACCGTGCGCTCGCGGATCTTCCGCGCGCGTGAAGCGATCGCCGAACAGCTGAAACCGTTGCTGGACACCGGCGACGACAGGAGATGGTGACCTTATGAAAGCGAAAATTTCGGCGTTGATGGACGGAGAGCTCGAGGAGCCGGAGCTCGGGCAGTCCCTGCGCGCGTTGCGCGACGGGGGCGAGGCACTCGAGACTTGGCGCCGCTACCACCTCATCAGCGATGCGATGCGCGACACCGGGGTGTTGTCGAGCGGATTTTCAGCGCGCTTCGCCGAGCGCCTCGCGCTGGAGCCGACGGTCCTTGCACCCGCCAGCGCCCCCCAGCCCGTGCGCAAGAACCACGCCTGGGTGGCCTACTCCGCAGCCGCCGGCCTCGCGGCCGTGGCGCTGGTCGGCTCGCTGACTTTCCAGTTCTTCGGTCCGGGCGACCAGCAGATCGCGACCGCACCCCGGCCGCAACTGGCCAAGACGGTCAGCGCGACCGTCCCCATGCCCGGGGCGGTCAACGACTACCTGTTCGCGCACCAAAACTACTCCTCCCGCGGCACCCTGCAGGGCGTGGCTCCCTACGTGCGTACCGTTTCCGATTCTGCCCGGCCGCGATGAGCCGTCAATGAAAGCGCTGGCGTTCTTCCTGTGCCTGCTGCCGGGCGTGGCGCTGTCGCAGGCGCAGCCGCAACAATCGCTGGACGCCGCGGGCTGGCTGAAAAAGATCTACCAGGCTTCACAGAAACTCAGCTATTCGGGCACTTTCGTGTACCGGCAGGGCGAGCGCAGCGAGTCCTCGCGAATCACGCGCGTGGTGGACGGGAACTTCGACATGGAAAAGCTCGAGGCGCTCGATGGTGTGCGCCGAGAGGTCGTGCGACGCGGCGACGAGGTCAGGTGCTACCTGCCCGACAGCAAGACCGTCAAGGTCGACCTCCGCTCGAAGCACCCGTCGTTCCCGGCGCTGGTACCGGCCAAGAACGCACTGCTCTCCGACCAGTACACAGTGAGCAAGGAAGAGACCGCGCGCATTGCCGGCTATGACTGCCAGGCGATCGCCCTCAAGCCCAAGGACGACCTGCGCTATGGATACAAGCTGTGGGCCGACATGGCCACCGGCATGCTGCTCAAGGCGCGCATCCTGAACGAGAGCGGCGAGGCGGTCGAAGAATTCACCTTCACCCAGCTCAGCATCGGAGGCCACATCGATCGCGAGGCGCTCAAGTCCTCGTTTGCCGCCCAGAGCCGGCAATGGCGTGTCGAGAACGCCGGCGTGGCGCCGGCGGACATGGGGCTCAGCGGCTGGAGCGTGAGTCCTGGCATCCCGGGCTTCCAGAAAGTGATCGAGCTCAAGCGCCAGCTCCGGCCCTCGCAACGCGTGAGCCAGATCGTCTACTCCGACGGGCTGGCGGCGGTATCGGTCTTCATCGAGCAGATGGAGCCGCGCCAGGAGCCCGTGCGCGAAGGCTTGTCGACCATGGGCGCGGTGAACATCTATACCCGCCAGCTGGGCGATCATCTCGTTACGGTAGTGGGCGAAGCACCCGCCAAGACGGTGCGCCAGATTGCGGACACGGTCCAGTATCATCGTCCGTAGTTTTTTCCGGAACCGAAAGTGGGGAGCAGCAAGATGCGCGTACTAAGACTGGTCCTGGCCGCCCTGGCTTTGCTTTTGGCCGGCCCGATCCAGGCCCAAGGCCTCCCCGATTTCACCGAACTGGTGGAGCGGCATGGGCCTGCCGTGGTCAACATCAGCACCACCCAAACGTCGCGGCGCCAGGCGGCGCCCAACGTGCCGCAGATGCCGGAGCTCGACGAGAGCGACCCCTTCTACGATTTCTTCCGCCGCTTCATTCCGCGTCCCGGCCCGGGCCAGAACCCAGGGCCGTCGCAGCGCCAGCCGGAAAGCCGGTCGCTGGGCTCGGGCTTCATCATCAGCGCCGATGGCTACATCCTGACCAACGCCCACGTGGTGGAGAGCGCCGACGAGATCAACGTGCGCCTGACCGACAAGCGCGAATTCAAGGCCAAGGTGATCGGCGCCGACAAGCGCACCGACGTGGCACTCATCAAGATCGAGGCCAACCTGCTGCCGGTGGTGCGCATGGGCGACCCGATGAAGCTGAAAGTGGGCGAATGGGTGCTCGCGATCGGATCCCCCTTCGGGTTCGACAACACCGTCACCGCCGGCATCGTTAGCGCCAAGGGCCGTTCGCTCCCGCAGGAGAATTTCGTCCCGTTCATCCAGACCGACGTGGCCATCAACCCTGGAAATTCGGGTGGGCCCCTGTTCAACATGCGCGGCGAAGTGGTCGGCATCAACTCGCAGATCTACAGCCGCACCGGCGGGTTCATGGGGCTGTCGTTCGCTATCCCCATCGACGTCGCGCTCGACATCCAGAACCAGCTGCGCAGCAAGGGCCGCGTCTCGCGCGGCCGCATCGGCGTCGTGATCCAGGAAGTGACCCGCGAACTGGCCGATTCGTTCGGCCTGGCCAAGCCCAACGGCGCGCTGGTCAACCAGGTCGAAAAGGGCAGTCCGGCGGACAAGGCGGGCATTGAGGCCGCCGACATCATCACCCGGTTCGACGGCAAGCAGATCGAGTCCTCGAGCGACCTGCCGCGCGTCGTCGGATCCACCCGCCCGGGCTCGCAAGCCATCGTGCAGGTGATGCGCAAGGGCGCCACCAAGGACCTGACCATCACCGTGGGCGAACTGCCGGAAGACCGCGTGGCCTCGCGCGAAGCGCCGCGCAGCGCCAAGCCCGCCGAAGCCACCGCCAACCGCCTCGGGCTGGTCGTGGTCGAGCTTTCGACCGAGCAGAAGAAAGAGATGAAGCTGCCAAACGGCCTGCTGGTGAGCGAGGTCAAACCCGAGGTGCGCGGCGATTTCCGTCGTGGCGACGTCCTGCTGACGCTCGTGCACCGCGGCCAGCAGACCGAGCTCAAGTCGGTCGAACAGCTGAACAAATTGCTTGCCGGCATGGACAAAAGCGCCACGCTCACGCTGCACGTGCGGCGCGGCGATTCGGCCGCATTCGTGACCGTCAACGGCCTGGGGGCCAAAGGCTGAGGGCGGGGCAATGGGCGGGCGCCTGACTCTCTACGGGCGCTCCTATTGCCATCTCTGCGAGGACATGGAAAAGGCCCTGCGGGGCGTGCAGGAAGCGCTCGGCTTCAACTTCACGGTCGTCAACATCGATGCCGATCCGGCGGCCGAAGCCCTCTACGACGAGCTGGTGCCGGTCCTGACCGACGCCGATGGGCGCGAGATCTGCCACTACTTCCTCGACCTGGAGGCCTTGCGCACCCGGCTTGCGGTAAAATGACCGGTGTTCCACGAAGGGTGCCTCGGGCACCCTTTTCGTTTATCCATGTCCCAAGACCACATCCGCAACTTTTCGATCATCGCGCACATCGACCACGGCAAGTCGACGCTGGCCGACAGGTTCATCCAGTATTGCGGCGGCCTGTCGGACCGTGAAATGGAAGCGCAGGTGCTCGACTCGATGGACCTTGAGCGCGAGCGTGGCATCACCATCAAGGCGCAGACCGCGGCGCTGCGCTACAAGGCGCGCAACGGCGAGATCTACGCGATGAACCTCATCGACACGCCGGGGCACGTGGACTTCTCCTACGAGGTCAGCCGGTCGCTGGCGGCCTGCGAAGGCGCGCTGCTGGTGGTGGATGCCTCGCAGGGAGTCGAGGCGCAGACGGTCGCCAACTGCTACACCGCCATCGAGCAGGGTGTGGAGGTGATCCCGGTCCTCAACAAGATCGACCTCCCGTCGGCCAACCCCGAGCAGGCGATCAGCGAGATCGAGGACGTGATCGGCATCGATGCCAAGGACGCCATCCATGCCAGCGCCAAGAACGGCGTGGGCATCCAGGACATCCTCGAGTCGATCATCGCGCGCGTGCCGCCGCCGCAAGGCGAGCGCGACTCGCACCTCAAGGCCCTCATCATCGACTCGTGGTTCGACAACTACGTGGGCGTGGTGATGCTGGTTCGCGTCGTGGATGGAGTGCTGCGGCCCAAGGACAAGATCCTGCTGATGGCCGAGGGCGGCACTTTCCTGTGTGAGCAAGTGGGGGTATTCACGCCCAAGTCGCAGTCGAGGGAAAGCCTGTCGGCGGGCGAGGTGGGATTCGTCATCGCGGGCATCAAGGAACTGCGCGCGGCCAAGGTGGGCGACACGGTCACACTCGCCGACAAGCGCGCCGCGGCGCCGCTGCCAGGGTTCAAGGAGGTGAAGCCGCAGGTGTTTGCCGGCCTCTACCCGGTCGAGGCCAACCAGTACGAGAACCTGCGCGAAGCACTCGAGAAGCTCCACCTCAACGACGCGTCGCTGCAGTACGAGCCCGAAGTGTCGCAGGCGCTCGGTTTCGGCTTTCGCTGCGGTTTCCTCGGCCTCCTGCACATGGACATCGTGCAGGAGAGGCTCGAGCGCGAGTACGACGTGCAGCTCGTGACCACCGCGCCCACCGTGGTCTATCAGGTGGAGCAGCGCGACGGCACGGTCGAGTTCGTGCAGAACCCGGCCAAGATGCCCGACCCGTCGAAAATCGTCGAGATGCGCGAGCCGATCATCACGGTGACCATCTTCACGCCGCAGGAGTACGTCGGCGCGGTGATCACGCTGTGCACGCAGAAGCGCGGCGTGCAGAACAACCTGCAGTACACCGCACGCCACGTGGTCCTCACCTACGAGCTGCCGCTGTCGGAGGTGGTGCTCGACTTTTTTGACAAGTTGAAGTCGCTCACGCGCGGCTACGGGTCGCTCGACTACGAGTTCAAGGAGTACCGGGCCGCCGACATGGTCAAGCTCGACATACTCATCAACGGCGAGCGCGTCGACGCGCAGTCGGTCATGATCCACCGTGCCAACGCGCAGTACCGCGGGCGCGACCTCGTTAACCGGCTGCGCGGGCTCATTCCGCGCCAGATGTTCGACGTCGCGATCCAGGCCGCCATCGGCGCGCATATCGTGGCGCGCGAGACGGTCAAGGCGCTGCGCAAGAACGTCCTCGCCAAGTGCTATGGCGGCGACATCACGCGCAAGAAGAAGCTGCTCGAAAAGCAGAAGGAAGGCAAGAAGCGCATGAAGCAGGTGGGCTCGGTGGAAATCCCGCAGGAAGCCTTCCTCGCAGTGCTGCAGATGGACGACAAATAGAGGTGCCCGTGAGCTTCGCCCTGTTCCTTTTCCTGCTCCTCGTTGTGACCGGCGTCGTGTGCCTCGTGGATTTCTTCTGGCTGCGCAAGCACCGGGCGAAGGAGGCCAAGGAGCCTTGGTGGGTGGAGTACTCAGTCAGCTTCTTCCCGGTGATCCTGATCGTGTTCCTGCTGCGCTCGTTCCTGTTCGAGCCGTTCAAGATTCCGTCAGGCTCGATGATCCCGACGCTGCTGGTGGGCGATTTCATCCTCGTGAACAAGTTCACCTACGGGATCCGCCTGCCGGTGGTGAACAAGAAGGTCATCGACATCGGCAAGCCCGAGCGGGGCGACGTAATGGTGTTCCGCTACCCGGACGATCCGTCGCTCGACTACATCAAGCGCGTGGTCGGCCTGCCCGGGGACCGGATCGAGTACCGGGACAAGCGCGTGTCGGTCAACGGCAGCCAGCTCCCGCTCAAGCAGGTCGACGACTACCTGTCGCGCGAGCGGATGCAGTTCTCGCGCCGCTTCGTCGAGACCCTCGGGACGCGCGAGCACGAGATCCTCATCGAGGAGGACGCGCCGTCCAATATTCCACAGGGCCGCACGTTCCCGCATGCCGCCAATTGCACTTACAATACGTCCAGCATCGCCTGCACGGTGCCGCCGGGGAACTACTTCATGATGGGCGACAATCGCGACAACTCGAGCGACAGCCGGGTATGGGGCTTCGTGCCGGACGAAAATATCGTGGGCAAGGCTTTTTTCATCTGGCTGAACCTGAACGAACTGGGCCGCTTCGGCTCGTTCCGCTAGCGCAATTTTGGGGAGGATTTCCATGCGCAACAAGCAAACCGGCGTCAGCCTGAGCGGCCTCATCGTCGTATTCGTGATCCTGATTTTCATCGCGCTGCTCGGCTTCCGGGTAGGCCCGGCGGTGTCGGAGTTCTTCACCGCCAAGAACATCATCAAGACCATCGCCCAGGAAAAGCGCAACGCCAGCGTTGCCGAAATCCGCAAGGCGTGGGACCAGCGCACCATGATCGACGAGATCAAGACCATCTCCGCCAACGACCTCGAGATCACCAAGGAGGGCGGCGACGTGGTGATTTCATTTGCCTACAAGAAGGAAGTGCCGCTGTTTTCCAACATCGGCCTGTACATCGACTTCGCCGCATCCTCGAAAGAGTGACGGCGTCGCTCCCCCCGGCGTCATATTTCCATTGCCGCGCACCTCGCCCCTAGAACAGCGCATCGCCTACCAGTTCGCGAGCGCGGCGCTGCGCGAACAGGCGCTGACCCACCGCAGCTTCGGCTCGCCGCACAACGAGCGCCTCGAGTTCCTCGGCGACGGAGTGCTCAACTGCATCGTGGCCGAGGAGCTCTACAGCCGTTTTCCCACCCTGTCCGAAGGCCAGCTCTCGCGGCTGCGCGCCAACCTCGTGCGCAAGGAGTCGCTGTCGGCCATCGCGCAGGGGCTCGGGGTGTCCGAATTCCTGCGCCTGGGCGAGGGCGAGCTGGCCAACGGCGGCGGCAGCCGCCCCTCGATGCTCGCCGACGCGCTCGAGGCCATCTACGGCGCAATGCTGCTCGACGGGGGCTACGCCGCGGTGCGCGATTCGATCCGCCATACCTTCGAGACCGAGTTCGCCAAGCTCGACCCGGCCAAGCCCGCCAAGGACGCCAAGACGCTCCTGCAGGAGCACCTGCAGGGCCACCAGCGCAAGCTGCCGGCCTATCGCGTGGTCGCCACCAAGGGCGCCGCGCACAACCAGATTTTCGAAGTCGAGTGCGTGATCGAGGCGTTGAACCTGTGCGCCAGCGGCAGCGGCAGCACGCGCCGGATCGCCGAGCAGAACGCTGCCGGCAAGATCCTCAAGCAGCTCGAGGGATGAGGACGACCGCATGACCGAGAATATTTTCCGCTGCGGCACGGTGAGCCTCACGGGCCGGCCCAATACCGGCAAGTCGAGCCTGTTGAACCGATTCGTCGGCCAGAAGCTTTCGATCGTCTCCTCCAAGGCGCAGACCACGCGCCATCTCGTGCGCGGTATCCTGACCACCCCGGAGTGCCAGTACGTGTTCGTCGACTCGCCGGGCTTCCAGACGCTGCACACCGGCGCGCTCAACAAGACGCTCAACCGCCGCGCCACCGACGCCACGCGCGATGCCGATGTAGTGCTCTGGGTCCTCGAAGCCCCGCGACTGGTGGACGCCGACCGCGCGCTTCTGGCGCGCGTCCCGCCCGACCGCAAAGTGGTGGCGGTGGCCAACAAGGTCGACATGGTGAAGGAGCGCGAGCGCCTGATGCCGTTCCTCGAGCGGGTCGCCAAGGAGCGCGACTTCCACGCGATCGTTCCGGTCAGCGCCAAGACCGGCCGCAATTGCGACGAGCTGCTGCGCGTGGTGCGCGAAGCGCTTCCCGTGGCGCCGGCGATGTACCCGGAGGACCAGCTCACCGACCGTGACGAGCGCTTCTTTGCCGCCGAGCTGGTGCGCGAAAAGCTGTTCCGCGAGCTCGGCGAGGAGCTGCCGTACAACTGCGAGGTGGCGATCGACAGCTTCAAGGAGGAGGGCGCCTTGCGCCGCATCGAGGCCACCATCTGGGTCGACCGCGAGAGCCACAAGCCGATCGTCATCGGCGAGAAGGGCGAGCGCCTCAAGCGCATCGGCACATCCGCGCGCAAGGACATGGAGAAGCTGTTCGATGGCAAGGTCTACCTCGGCCTCTGGGTCAAGGTGAAGCGGGGATGGACCAACGACGCGCGCGCGCTGCGCAGCTTCGGCTACAGCTGAGGGCGCGATGGCGCAATCCCGGCGCCGGGTAGAGCTCGAACCCGCGTTTGTCCTGCACTCCTACCCGTACAAGGAAACCAGCCTCATCGTGGAGGCGTTTTCGCGCCGTGCCGGGCGCACCGCGCTGCTGGCCAAGGGCGCGCGCAGGCCCCGTTCGGCGATGCGCGGCGTGCTGCATGCGTTCCAGCCGCTGCGGCTGACCTGGACCGGGTCGGGCGAGCTCAACACGCTCATTGCGGCCGAATGGCAGGGCGGCATGCCGCTGCTCGGCGGCTTCGGCCTGATGTGCGGGTTCTACGTGAACGAGCTGATCCTGCGCCTCTTGCCGCGCGACGACTCGCACGAGCAGCTTTTCGATGCGTACGCGGCGAGCCTCGGGCGCCTGGGCCAGGGCGACCCCACCGCTGCCGTCCTGCGCGCATTCGAGAAGCGCCTCCTGGCCGAGCTGGGTTACGCAATGCTCCTCGACCGGGACGCCGAGAGCGGCGCTCCCATCGACCCGGACATGCATTATCTGTACGATCCGGAGCGCGGGCCGATCCCCATGCGCGGCGGTTCGGCGGGCGGCGAAATGGTGGTGCGAGGCAGCACGCTGATCGGCCTGGACCGCGAGGATTTCAGCAGCGCGCAAACGTTGCAGCAGTCACGCGCGCTGATGCGCGCGCTCATCGGCCAGCGCCTGCACGGGCAGACGCTGCACACCCGCAGCGTCCTTTTGGAGCTTCAGGACCTATGATCGAGCTTGGCGTCAACGTCGACCACGTCGCCACCGTCCGGCAGGCGCGGCGCACCTATGATCCCGATCCCGTATGGGCCGCGGTCGAAGCGCACCTGGGCGGGGCCGACGGCATCACCGTCCACCTGCGCGAGGACCGGCGCCATATCCAGGACGAGGACGTGCGCCGGCTGCGAGAGCTGACCCACATCAAGCTCAACCTCGAGATGGCGGCCACTGCCGAGATGGTGGGCATCGCCTGTGGCATCAAGCCGGAAATGGCCATGCTGGTGCCCGAGGGGCGCCACGAAATCACCACCGAGGGCGGCCTCGACATCGTGGCCCAGGAGCCGGCACTGCGCGACGCCGTGGCGCGCATCGCCGGTGCTGGGATCATGGTGTCCGTGTTCATCGATCCAGACCCACGCCAGATCGAGGCGGCGCACCGCATCGGCGCGAAGGTGTGCGAAGTCCACACCGGCCCCTATGCGCACGTGTTCCATTCACAGGGCCGGGACGCTGAAGGGGCCGCTGTGGTCGCCGAGCTCGACAAGCTCGCGCAGGCGGGGCAGGCGATCCGCGACCTCGGCATGCGCTTCAACGCCGGGCACGCATTGAATTATTTCAACGTCGAGCCGGTGGCGCGCCTGGCCGGCATCCGCGAGCTGCACATCGGCCACGCCATCGTGAGCCGCGCGATTTACATCGGCATGCGCGATGCGGTGCGCGAGATGAAGCGGCTGATGACCGAGGCGCGTTTCGGGCTCGGCGTGGCGCGATGATCTACGGCGTGGGCACCGACATCATCGAGATCCCGCGAGTCGCCGCGGCGCTCGAGCGTTTCGGCGAGCGCTTCGCGCGCCGCATCCTGTGCGAGCCGGAGCTCCGGCGGTTCGTGGCGCACAAAAAACCCGCTGCCTACCTCGCCAAGAGGTTCGCGGCCAAGGAGGCCTTCACCAAGGCGCTCGGCACGGGCATCCACGCGCCCGCCAACTGGCATGGCGTGTGGGTCACCAACCTGCGCTCGGGCAAGCCCACGCTTGAATTCACCCCGGCGCTGCAGGCCATGCTCGATTCGCGCGGCGTCGGCCGCGCCCATGTATCGCTGACCGACGAGCGCGGCCTGGCCAGCGCGACCGTCATCCTGGAGACCAACGCATGACCCAATCGATCCCCCTGGGGCCTGTCATGGCCGACGTCGCGGGCCTGCGCCTGGACGATGGCGACCGCCGCCGGCTGTGCCATCCCCTCGTGGGAGGCATCATCCTGTTCGCGCGCAATTTCGAGAGCCCGACACAGGTGAAGGCGCTGACGGCCGAAATCCGCGCCCTGCGTGTGCCCGAATTGCTCATCTGCGTCGATCACGAAGGCGGCCGCGTGCAGCGCTTCCGCGAGGGCTTCACGGCCATCCCGCCGATGCGCAAGCTGGGGCAGCTCTGGGACACCGACCGCGCAGCGGCGGTGCGCTCGGCCGAAAGTACGGGCTTCGCGATCGGGGCCGAGCTTGGCGCCCACGGCGTCGACTTCAGCTTTACGCCGGTCCTCGACCTCGACTACGGCGCAAGCTCGGTCATCGGCGACCGGTCGTTCCATGCTTCGCCCGAGGCCGTCGGTGCACTGGGCGCGGCGCTGGTGCGCGGCCTGGCATCCGCCGGCATGGGGGCGGTCGGCAAGCACTTTCCCGGCCACGGGTACGCGAAAGCCGATTCCCATGTGGCCATCCCCACCGACGACCGGCCGCTGGACGAAATCCTCGCCACCGACGTGCTGCCGTACCGGCCCGTCATCGCCGCGGGGCTGGCGGGGGTGATGCCGGCGCATGTGATCTACCCGCAGGCCGATCCGCACCCGGCCGGGTTCTCGCGCTTCTGGCTGCACGACATCCTGCGCCGCCAGCTCGGCTTCGACGGGGTGATTTTCAGCGATGACCTGAGCATGGAGGGTGCCAGCGTCGCCGGCGGCATGCAGGCGCGCGCGCTGGCCGCGCTCGACGCGGGGTGCGACGTGGTCCTCGTGTGCAACGCGCCCGAAGCTGCCGATGACCTCCTCGCGAGCATGCCGCCGGGTCCGTATCCCACCCACAGGCTGGAACGCATCCGCCGCGACTGCGCCCGCAGCGTGAGCCTTGCATCGGATGCCTATCGCGCCGCGCTCAAGGACGTCACCAGCCTGGGCTAGCACGCGGATCGGGAAACCAGCGCATGAGCGAGCCGTTTGATCCCAAGGCGTTTGTCACCGGGCTGCCCAACCTGCCCGGCGTGTACCGCATGCTCGGCACGGCGGGCGAGGTGCTCTATGTCGGCAAGGCGCGCGACCTGCGAAAGCGCGTCGCGAGCTACTTCAGCAAGACCCAGCAAAGCCCGCGCATCGGGCTCATGGTGTCGCAGATCGCGGCGGTCGAAACCACGGTCACGCGCTCCGAGGGCGAGGCGCTGCTGCTCGAGAACAACCTCATCAAGAGCCTCACGCCGCGCTACAACATCCTGTTTCGCGACGACAAGTCCTACCCCTACCTCATGATCACCGGGCACGAGTACCCGCGCATCGGGTTTCATCGCGGCGGGCAGGAAAAGAAGAACCGCTACTTCGGCCCGTTCCCGCACTCGTACGCGGTGCGCGAAAGCATCCAGCTCCTGCAGCGCGTGTTCCGCTTGCGCACGTGCGAGGACTCGGTGCTCGAGAACCGCTCGCGCCCCTGCTTGCTGCACCAGATCCAACGCTGCTCGGCGCCATGTACCGGCCTCATCGAGCGGCAGGCCTACGCGCAGGACGTGCGCAACGCAGAACTGTTCCTGCTCGGGCGGGAGAACGACGTCATCAACACGCTCACCGCCAAGATGAACGCCGCGGCCGAGGCCGAGCGGTTCGAGGAAGCGGCGCAGTTCCGCGACCAGGTGCGCGCGCTTTCGCGCGTGCAGGCGCGCCAGTACGTCGAGTCGGCGGTGGGCGTGGATGCGGACGTGGTGGCCTGCCGCACCGAAGGCGGCATCTCGTGCGTCAACCTCGTCATGATCCGCGCCGGTCGCCATGTGGGCGACCGCAGCTTCTTCCCGCAAAATGCCGATGCCGCGACGCCGGGCGAGGTGATCCTCGCCTTTCTCACCCAGCACTACCTCGACCAGCCGATTCCGCCGCTTATCCTCGCCAATGCCGAGCTGGAAGGCGAAACGCTGGAGGCGGCGCTCGCCGAGCAGGCGCAACGTCCGGTGCGCCTGCTCACCTCGCCGCAGGGTGAGCGGCGCATCTGGCTCGAGATGGCGGAGAAGAATGCGTTGCTGTCGCTTGCCAACCGGGTGCGCGAGCGCGGCACGCAGGAAGCGCGCCTGGTCGCGTTGCGTGAAGCGCTCGGCCTGCCCGAGGCGGCGCAGCGCATCGAGTGCTTCGACGTCAGCCACACGATGGGCGAAGCGACGGTGGCCTCGTGCGTGGTGTTCGACGGCCACAGCATGCAGCACTCGGAATACCGGCGCTTCAATATCCGCGACATCACCCCTGGCGACGATTACGCGGCGATGCGCCAGGTGTTGTCGCGCCGCTATGGCCGCCTTACGGCCGAAGGCGCCAAGATGCCAGACCTCGTGCTCATCGACGGCGGCAAGGGACAGGTGGCGCAGGCCCGCGCAGCGCTGGTGGAACTGGGCTTGAACGACGTAAGCGTGGTCGGGGTCGCCAAGGGGCCCGAGCGCAAGCCCGGCCTCGAGGAGCTGATCGTCGAGGGCGACGGGCCGCCGGTCTCGTTGCCGCCGCAGCACCCCGGCCTGCACCTCATCCAGCAGATCCGCGACGAGGCGCACCGCTTCGCCATCGTCGGCCACCGGGCGCGTCGTGGAAAGACGCGCACCACCTCGGAGTTGAACGAGATCCCCGGCATTGGCGACAAGCGCCGGCGCGCGCTGCTTGCCCACTTCGGCGGGCTCAAGGGCGTGCAGTCCGCCGCGATGGACGACATCATGAAGGTCGAGGGCATCAGCCGCTCGATCGCGCAGCGAATCTATCGCCACCTGCATGGCGAGGCGGAAGAAAAAGCACGCGCAGGGCAGGGATAGCCCGCCAAAGTCCGCTACAGTCGCGCATGCCCCGCAACGTCCCACGCAACCTCCCCAACTACGTCACGTGGTGCCGGATCCTCATGATCCCGCTCATCGTGGGGGTGTATTTCCTGCCCGACGCCTGGATGCATGAAGACAGCAAGAACATCGCGGCCACCGGGATCTTCATCGTCGCGGCGATCACCGACTGGCTCGACGGCTACCTCGCGCGCGTGCTCGACCAGATGTCGGCGTTTGGCGCGTTCCTCGACCCGGTGGCCGACAAGCTCATGATTGCCGGCGCGCTGGTGGTGCTTTTGCAGCTCGGCCGCGTCGAGCCACTGGTGGCTTTCATCATCATCGGCCGCGAGATCGCGATCTCGGCGCTGCGCGAATGGATGGCGCAGATCGGCCAGTCAAGAAGCGTGGCGGTAGCCTTCATCGGCAAGCTCAAAACCGTCGTCCAGATGATCGCCATCCCGCTCCTCCTTTTCCACGACGACCTCTTCGGCCTGTTCAACTGCCAGTGGCTGGGGACCATCCTCATCAATGTGGCGGCCGTCCTGACCGTGATGTCAATGCTTTATTACCTGCGCAAGGCCGGGGTTTCCAGCGACGGATCGGTTTGACTGGACCCCCCTGCGCCTTTAAAATCACGCCCTGTTCGATGCGGGAGTAGCTCAGTTGGTAGAGCGCAACCTTGCCAAGGTTGAGGTCGAGAGTTCGAGACTCTTCTCCCGCTCCAGATTTCTCGAGGGAGGGCCTTTGCGGGCCCTCCCTTTTTAGTCTGGGACCAGGGTTTACGGCACGGCGCGGTAGCAAAGCGGTTATGCAGAGGCCTGCAAAGCCTTTTAGAGCGGTTCGACTCCGCTCCGCGCCTCCACACATCCTGCCCCTGCCGGCGGGTATATTTCGATGAACCACAGGTTCGATTCGCCCGGGTGGTGAAACTGGTAGACACAGGGGACTTAAAATCCCCAGACCTTAACCGGTCGTGCCGGTTCGACTCCGGCCCCGGGCACCAATTCTCGACTTTAATTTGCGGAGAACCGCGCCGCACGCGGCTTCCAGGCCAGTTGCTATACAAGAACTCGTATAACCTCGCGGCACGGGCCTGATGGCCGGGCCGCTGCCGCGCATCGTTCCGCTGGGTGATGCGGCTGTGCTCGCCGAGTTTTCCGAGACCCTGGACCTCGCGGTAAACGCGCGCATCCAGCAACTCGCCGAGGCAATCCGGCGCCGCAAGGTCGCCTGGATCGGCGACGTCGTGCCGGCGCTCGGCTCGCTTGCGCTGCACTTTGATCTCGAGCGCTACGACCTCGCCATCGCACCGCAGGAGGCCGCCGCGGCGCTCATCCGGGAGTGCCTCGCTCGCAAACTCCCGGACCTCGGCGATCTAGCGCGCAGCGTCGAGGTCCCCGTGTGCTACGACGGCGACCTCGCGCCCGACCTGGCCGAAGTGGCGGAAAAGTGCCGCCTGACAGTTGCCGATGCCATC
>JBBQCV010000056.1:0-19077 GCA_038319115.1 Burkholderiales bacterium
GTGAAGAGCCCGACGTACGCGCTGGTTGAGATTTATGCGATTTCTAAGTTAAACTTGTATCACTTTGATTTTTATCGGTTCAAGGACCGCGAGGAATGGGTGAGCTCGGGTTTCCGGGAGCACTTCAACCCGGAGTCTTTGTGCATAGTCGAATGGCCGGAAAAGGCCGGGGGATTACTTCCCCCACCCGACCTGCACGTGACGCTGGAGATGGCCGGCCAGCGCCGGCGCGCAGCGTTCGCCGTCCACTCGGCGGCTGGGCGCGCATGGAGGCAGTCCGCTTTGGCGTCGTTGCTGCCTTCCTGACCGGCGCCCTCCTCGCCGGCTTCGCGCCGCAGGCGTGGGGCCAGATCCTGTCGACCCGCATGTGGCCGGCAAAAGACTACACGCGCGTCACGATCGAATCGCGCAACGAAATCCGCTACACGCTGTTCACGGTCATCAATCCGGATCGGCTCGTGGTCGACCTTGAAGGCGTCGAGATGAGCGCGGTGCTGGCCGAGCTCAACAACAAGGTCACTCCTGACGACCCGTATGTTGCGCGGCTGCGGGTGGCGCTCAACCGTCCCCGCGTGACACGCATCGTGCTCGACCTCAAGGCGCCCGTGAACGCCCAGGCATTCACGCTCAAGCCGGTCGCCGACTATGGCCACCGGTTGGTGCTCGATCTCTACCCGCTGGTTGCGCCTGACCCGCTTCTCGCGCTGTTGCAGGAGGAGGCCGCCAAGCGATCCGCGCCGCCGCCCGCACCAACTCCCGCGCCCCCTGCGACGCCCAACGCCCCGATCCAGCTTACGCCCGCCGATGGCCTGGTGATGCGCTCCGTGCCCATCCCCCCGCCGCAGCGCGAAAACGTGGCACGCCTGGCCACCATCGTGATCGACCCGGGCCACGGCGGCGAGGATCCCGGCGCGCGCGGCCGCGGCGGCAGCAACGAGAAGGACGTGACGCTCATCATCGCCAGGCGGCTCAAGGCGATGATCGACCAGGAGCCGGGCCTGCGCGCGGTCATGACCCGCGATTCGGATTACTACCTGGCGCTGTCGGCGCGGGTGGAGAAGGCGCGCCGGGTCAAGGCCGACCTGCTGGTGTCGATCCACGCCGACGCTTTCGTGAAGCCGCACGCGCGCGGTTCGTCGGTGTTCGCGCTGTCGGAGCGGCGCGCGACCTCGGAGGCGGCGCGCTGGCTGGCCAAGCGCGAGAACGAAGCCGACCTCATCGGCGGGGTCAACCTCGACGTCAAGGACCGCTACCTCGCGCAGACCCTGCTCGACCTGTCGCAGACCGCCACCATCAGCGACAGCCTCAAGCTCGGCCGGCATGTGCTCTCGGAACTGGGCGCGATCAACACCCTGCACAAGCCGCAGGTCGAGCAGGCGAGTTTCGCAGTGCTCAAGTCGCCCGACGTGCCCTCGATCCTGGTCGAGACGGCCTTCATCAGCAACCCGGATGAGGAGCGACGCCTCAACGACGACGCCTACCAGGACAAGCTGGCGCGCGCGATCCTCAACGGCATCAAGCGCTACTTCGCACGCAATCCGCCGCGTGCGAAGTCGACCCTCGCGCGCGCCCCCGCCGATTCCGCCGACCCCGCCGCCGCCACGCCACGCCTCGTGCGAAACTAGCCCCGCCCTGCCGCGCAGGGTGGCCGGCGCAGCGCTTGCCCCTTCAACGATTCACCCAATTGGAACAACAACCCATGGTTCGTCTGGCAGACCTTAGCGAAGCGGAACACAAGGGGCACCTCGACCGCATCCCCACGTTTCCCGAATTCCCGCCCACCCGGCTGGTGCCCGGCCCCGCGCTGGCCAAGCGCCGCGTCGCGCTCGTCACCACCGCGGGACTGCACTTGCGCAGCGACCGCGCCTTCGATTCGAGCGGCGGCGGCATCGACTACCGCGTGATCCCGGGCAATACCCCGGCCGGCGACATCGTCATGAGCCACGCTTCGGTCAATTTCGACCGCACCGGGTTCCAGTCCGACTGGAACGTGGTGTTCCCGCTAGAGCGCCTGCGTGAGCTCGTGCGCGACAAGGTCATCGGCTCGATCGCGGCGTTCCACTATTCTTTCATGGGCGCGATCCTGCACTTCACGCGCTATGAGCCCAAGGCACGCGAGATGGCGCGCATGCTGAAGGACGACGGCGTCGACGCGGTGGTGCTCACACCGGTTTGACCATTCTGCACGTGCGCCGTGAGCGCACTGAGCCATTACCTCGAACAGGAAGGCATCCCGACGGTGTCGGTCAGCCTGATCCGCGAGCACACCGCCGCCCTCAAGCCGCCGCGCGCGCTGTGGGTGCCCTTCATGCTTGGCCGGCCCTTCGGCGTGCCCAACGACGCCGCATTCCAGCGCAAGGTGACCGTCGCCGCGCTGCAGCTTCTCGAGCGCACTGACGGACCGGTGCTGGAAGATTTTCCCGAGGAGGCGCCGTACGAAGACCTCGGCGAGGTCGCCGAGGCGCAGAACTGCCCGGTGAGCTTCCCGCGCATGCGCTCGGAGGGCACGCTCGGCGAACGGCTGGGCGACGAAATTGCGCAGCTCGGCGCGTGGCACGAAGTGGCGCGCCGGCACAACGGCAGGACGACGCTCGGCATCACGGGCCTCGCGCCCGATGCGCTGGGGAAATTCCTCGCCGCGTGGGTGGGTGGCACGCCGCAGCCGCCCTTCGACAGCACGCTCACGCCGGGGGCCGCGCTCAAGCTGGCCGCCGACGAGCTCAAGGCGTTTTATTACGAAGCCAAGGGCGTGCAGCCGGGGCGGCACTCCCCGGCCGATATCCTGCGCTGGTTCTGGCTGGAAACGGCCGCGGGCGAGCTCTTCGTGGCGCTGCGCGACTGGGCGGCGAAAAGCGAGGATCCTTCGATGAAGGGTCTCGCCACCACCAGCCTCGTGCCGCGCGCAGCGGGACCCCTGCGCGCGGCGCAAACCAAGGCCTGACCAGCCTGCCGCATCGCGTCGCCCGCTGCCGGGCGGCGCGGTGCGGGCGCTCGTGCCCTACGCCGCTGGTCGGGGATACTCGGCGAACTCGATGAGGTTGCCATCCGGGTCGCGGAAGCAGTCGACGCGGTCGATCAGTGGAGGTTGGGGCATCGTTTTTCCATAAATGGAAATTAAATCGACACGAGAGCCGCGCTGGCATTAGCTCTTTAAAAAATAAAGTTACACATTTTCGGCTTTTCTCGACCCAGCGCCACGCGCCCCATGTCAAAGCTCTGCAAACCAAACGACGAAAAGCTGCTTGCCTTAACGTCCGGCAAGCGCGAACTTTCCGTCGCGCACCGTGAGCATCACCACGCTTTCGGGCTTGGTGCCGAAATGGTCGGCCGCCCCATAGGTGTAGACCGCGGTGACGCCGATGTAATCGTGCGTGGCTTCGATCGCATCGCGCACCTTCTGCGAGTCGGTGCCCGCCTTCTTCACCGCGTTCATGATCATCATGGCCGCGTCGAAGCCGTTGCCGGCGAAAGTGGCCGGCGGCTTGCCGTATTTTTTCTCGTAGGCCTGCACGAAGCCCTCGACCACTGCCTTCTGCGGGTCGGCGGCCGGCAGCGCGCCGGTCACGTAGATCTTCGATGAAGGCAGCAGGACGCCGTTGGCCGCCTCGCCTGCAAGGCGCAGGAAATTGAAGTCGTTGGCCGAGTGCGCGAGGTACAGGGGCGTCTTGATGCCAAGGGACCGATGGTTCTTGGTGGCGATCGCCAAGCCCGCGCCGGTGGCCCAAAGGATCGTGGCCTGCGCGTCCGACCCGCGGATCTTGGTGAGCTGCGGGGTCATGTCGGTGTCGGCATTGCCGAAGGTCTCCTTGTCCACGATGGTGATGCCCGCTGCGCCGACCGCCTTCTCGAGCGACTCTCGCCCGGCGGTGCCGAACGCAACGTCGGAGTTGAGGATCGCAATTTTCTTGATCCCCTTGGCCTGCATGTCCTTCAATATCACCCCGAGCACCACCACGTCGGTGAGCGGGGCGAGGAAGGTGTAGCGCTTCTGCTCCGGCGGCAGCACGATGCCGCGCGAAGCGCCGTTGGCGATCATGGGCACCTTGGCGCGCTCCACCGTATCGGTGATGGCGAACACCGAACCCGAACTCATGGGGCCCACGATCGCCACCACCTTCTCCTGCTCGATGAGGCGCTTGGCCCCCGACACGGTCTTGGTGTTGTCGCTCTCGGAATTGACGTTGATGAACTGCACCTTGCGCCCGTTGATGCCGCCGGCGGCATTGACCTGCTCCACCGCGAGGTTCACGCCGTCGACCCCCGGCCCGCCCAGCGAGGCGATGAAGCCTGAGGTCTCGAGCAGGCCGCCGATCTTGATGTCCTGCGCCTGCGCCGTGGGCGCGGTGGCGCAGAGGACGAGGAACGCTGCGGCAAAGACTGCGACATTCCGGTTGGGGGGATTCATGGAAGGCTCCTTGGGGTCTTGGGGTCTTGGGGTCTTGGGGTCTTGGGGTCTTGGGGGGGTGGAATGGCTTGGTTCAACCTACGACACGCAAATAAGGCCTTTCTGTGGCAATCCCGCCGGGCGCATCCGTGCCGTCCCAGCCGAGGTAGGTGCGCGCGATTTCGGGGTCGTCGAGCAACTCGCGCGAGCGGCCCGCGGCGGCGATCCGGCCGTTGACCAGCACGTACCCGCGCGAGGCGATCTGCAGCGCGGCACGTGCGTTCTGCTCGACCAGCAGGATCGCCACGCCGCCCGCGGCCAGCCGCGGCAGCGCTTCGAGGATCTCGCGCGCGACCTGGGGCGCCAGGCCGAACGAAGGCTCGTCGAGCATGAGCAGGCTGGGACGGTTCATGAGCGCCCGCCCGATCGCGAGCATCTGCCCCTCGCCGCCCGACAGCGTGCCCGCGGCCTGCGCGCTGCGCACGCGCAGCTTGGGAAAGTAGCCGTACACGAGCTCCAGGGCCTCGCGTTCGGCTTCGCGCTCGGCCGCGCTCGGCGCGATCAGTTCGCGCAAGCCCGCTGCGCGGCGCCGGCCATAGCGGCCGATGACGAGGTTGTCGAGCACCGACAACGAGCCGAACAGCGCGCGGCCCTCGGGCGCAAGCGACAGTCCGAGGGCCACGCGGTCCGCCGTTGGCAACGGGCCGAGGTCGCGCCCGGCGAGCGAGACATGCCCTGTATCAGCCGCGACCGCCCCGGCGACTGCTTTCAACAAGGTCGACTTGCCAGCCCCGTTGGCACCGACCAGGGCGACGATCTCCCCCGGCGCCACCGTGACCGAAACGTCGTCGAGAGCGAGCGACCCGTCGTAACGCACCGAAAGGTGCTCGATCGCCAGCAGCGGCGCGCCCTCCGGGGCGCGAGCCGCGCCGGCGGGCGCCCCAGACCCAACCATGACCTCGGTGTTACCGAGGTACGCCTCGATCACGCCGGGGTCGGCGCGCACCTCGTCGGGCCGGCCCGCCGCGATCACGCGGCCATGATCGAGCACCACCATGCGCTCGGCGAGCCGCCCGACCAGGCCGAGGTCGTGCTCGACGAACAGGATGGTCTTGCCGCTGGCGCGCAGGTTGGTGATCACTTCCGCGAGAAAAGCCTTCTCGGTGGCGTTGAGGCCGGCGCCGGGCTCATCCAGCACGATCAGCTCCGCGCCGGTCGCAAGGGCGCGGGCGACCGCGAGAAGGCGCTGCTGGCCGGCGCCCAGCGTGGCCGCCGAGGCGTCGGCGAGCGCGTTGAGGCCCACCGTCTTTAAGTGCTGATCGGCCGCACGCGACAAGGCATCGAGCGCACGGCACGCGGGACCGAAGCCCAGCAGGCCGGCGGCGATGCCCGCGCCGCAGCGCGCGACCCCGGCGGTCACCACGTTCTCGCGCACGGTCATGTTGCGCAGGATCTCGGCGCCCTGGAAAGTGCGCACGAGCCCGCGCGCATTGACTTGGTCGGCGCTGAAGCCGTTGAGCCTTTCGCCGCGGAAATGCGTCTCGCCCGCGGTGGGCACGAGCGCGCCCGAGATGATATTGAGCAGCGTCGACTTGCCCGCGCCGTTGGGGCCGATCAGGGCGAGGATCTCGCCACGCATGACGTCGAACGAAACGTCCTCCAGCGCCTGCAGCCCGCCGAAACGCATCGAAACGCCGCGCACCTTGAGCAGGGCCTCGCCTTCGGGCGCGGCGCCGCCGGCGCCCGCTGCCTCCGAAGCTGCCTCCCTGAGCGGGCCGTGGGTCACCGGGCCGCCTCGCTGCCACGCCACATGCGTACCCCGCCGCGCCCGAGCATGGCCAGGCCATCGAGCAGGCCGCGCGGGCACCACACCATCACCACCACCAGCAGCACGCCGTACAGCACCACGTCGTAGTTGCCGAAGGGCTTGAGCAGTTCGCTGGTCATGATCACGAAGAACACGCCGAAGAGCACGCTCCAGATGCCGGCGAAACCGCCCAACGCCACCATGAGGAGCAGGCGCACCGAGAAGCCCACGTCGAAGGGGCTGGGACTGATATAGCCCAGGTAGTGCGCGTAGATCGCGCCACCGAGCCCGGCGTAGAGGCCCGACAGGGCCATGATGCGGCGCTTCATGCGATCGGGCGCGATACCGATGGAGGCCGCGACCGCTTCGCTTTCGGCCACTGCGCGCATTGCGTACCCGGCGGGCGAATGCACGAGGTTGCCGGCCAGCACGATGCCCACGATGCACATCAGCCAGGCGAAGGGAAAGATCGCCGCGTCCGAGTTGAGCGCGTAGCCGAAGAGCGACAGCGCGGGGATGCCCGACAGGCCGTCCTGCCCGCCGGTCAGGCCCTTGAGCTCCACCGTCGCCACATGGATGATGATGCCAAAGGCAAGCGTGGCCATGGCGAGGTGGTGGCCGCGCAGGCGGAACACCAGCCAGCCGATTGCCCACGCCGCCAGCGTCGCAAAGGCGGTGGCGAGGGCCATGGTGAGCCAGGGATTGAGGCCGAAGCTCTTGGCGAGGATCGCCGTGCCATACGCGCCCAGCCCCACGAAAGCCGCGTGGCCGAGAGAGATCTGGCCGGTGTAACCCATCAGCAGCGACAGCCCCAACGCCGGCAGCGTGAACAGCGCGGTCACGACGAACAGATTGATGAGGTAGCCGTTGCCGATGAAGTACACCGCGGCGAGCACGGCCACCAGCAGGCCGACGCGCTTCAACGCTTGACCGCCTCGAGTTCGCCCAGCAGCCCGCTGGGGCGCACGAACAGGAACGCGAGCAGCACCACGAAGGCGATCGCGTTCTTGTAGCCCGAGCTGAGGTAGCCCGAAGAGAGCGCTTCGAGCAGGCCCAGCAGCAAACCGCCCAGCGCCGCCCCCACAGGATTGCCGAACCCACCGATGATGCAAGCCACGAACCCCTTGATGCCGAGGAAGATGCCGCTGTCGTATTGCATGAACGCGATGGGTGCGACGATCACGCCCGCGATCGCGCCGGTGACCCCTGAAACGAAGAAGCTGAACGAGCGCATGGCACGGGTCGGGATGCCCATCAGGCCGGCGGCGTAAGCGTTGACCGAGCAGGCGCGGAACGCCTTGCCCACATAGGTGCGGGTGAAGAACAGCCACAGCAGCATCATGAGCACCGCGGCGGTGCCGACCACCCAGAATGCCTGCGGCGGGACGGTCACGCCGCCCATGTTGACTGGCTTTTCGCCCGAGAAGGCGCGCAGCGGCTGGGCATCGGTGCCCCATACGAGCACCGCCACGCCCTGCAGCGCGACACCCACGCCGATGGTGATGATGATCCCGCGCAGCACATCGTTGCCCACCGGCCGGATCGCCACCCGCTCGATCAGCACCGCCATCAGGCCCACGCAGATAACCGCGATACCCAACGCAAGCGGCAGCGGCACGCCGCCGGCGATCAGGCCGATGGCGCCCAGCGCGCCCAGCGAGGCGAAGTCGCCCTGGGCGAAATTGACGATGCCGGTGACGTTGTAGACGGTGGTGAACCCCACGCCGATCAACCCGTAGATCGCGCCCACGACGAGGCCCGAGGCGACGTACTGGGCGAGGGCGGTGAATTCAGGGCTCATCCGAGCCCCACGCGTGCAGGATGGTTCATGCGGTCGGGCTCCAGCGGTCGGCTATGCGGCACTCAACGCCATCGGCCCTGTTATACGGAAAGCAGGGATGGTACCCGCACTTTCGCCCGGGGACCTTTAGCGCGGTCGGGCGTACTACTTCGCGGGCGCACGCGTGAAAGCCAGCACGCCCTTCCATACCGTCAATTTCTTCTCGAAAGTCAGCGCGGCGTGCGCCGGGCTGGTGGAGGGCAGGCGGAAATATTCGCGCGGCGCGCCCTCGCCTTTCACCGAGGCGCGCACATAGCGCCGGTAGGCCGCCTCGGCCTTGGCGCCATTGAAGAACACCGCCGCGATGCGTGGGTGGTCGCGGTAGAAGGCGGCGAAATCGTTGACCGCGATGGTGTCCTCCTCGATCGCGGAATCGAGGCTGCCCTCACGCACGCACGACTCGAGCACGTCCCACACCGCAATGCCCCGCGTCTTCAACAGGCGCACCCGCGCGGCGTAGGCGAGGCCGGATTGGGCGCCCAGCAGCGCGTCCATGATCGGCCAGAACAGATTTTGGGGGTGCGCGTAGTAGCGCGTGGCGGCAAGCGATGCCACGCCGGGCATGCTGCCCAGGATCAGCACCCGGGCGTTGGCATCCTCAATCGGCGGGAAACTGCGAACGCGCAGCACGCCTGGCCTTGAGGTATTCGACCACGATCGGCAGGAGCGACAACCCGATGATGGTGAAGATCACCACGCTCAGGTTCTTCTTGACCGCCGGGATGTTACCGAAGAAGTAGCCGAGTGATGTCACCGAGACCACCCACAGGATTGCCCCGCCGATGCAGAACGCGAGATAGCGCAGGTAGGGCATGTGGCCCACGCCGGCCACGAAGGGGGCGAAGGTGCGCACGAAAGGCATGAAGCGCGCGATCACGATCGTCTTGCCGCCGTGCTTGTCGTAGAAGGCCTGCGTGCGGTCGAGGTGCTTGCGGTTGAAAAACACCGAGTTCTCCCAACGAAACACCTTGGGCCCCAGCCACCGCCCCGCCCAGTAATTGGTGTTGTCACCCAGCAGGGCGGCCGTTATCAGCAGGACCATCACCAGCCCGAGCGACAGCCCGCCGGTGGCGGCCAGCGCGCCGACCACGAACAGGAGCGAATCCCCAGGCAGGAAGGGCGTGACCACGAACCCCGTCTCGCAGAACACGATGAGGAACAATAAGCCATACACCCAGGCACCGTGCTGCGCGAGGAACGCGGCCAGATGCACGTCGAGGCGAACCAGAAAATCCCATGCGAGCGCGATGTATTCCATGCGCCGATTGTAATGGCTCGTGGCACACGCACCGTGCAGTAGGTGACCGATCAGGCGCCATAGGCGGCGAGGGGCGGAACGCTATACTTGCCCGATGAGTGAAACCAAGCACGCAACGACGGCCCCCGGCGCCCCTGGTTCCGCGGCCTCGTCCTGCGAGCAGCCCGGCACACAACGCGCGCCGATCCAGGTGCTGCCCGACCTCCTGATCAGCCAGATCGCGGCCGGCGAAGTAGTCGACCGGCCGGCCTCGGTGCTCAAGGAACTGCTGGAGAACAGCCTCGACGCGGGCGCGGGCGAAGTGCAGGTCCTGCTCGACGCGGGCGGCCTCGCGCGCATCCAGGTCGAGGACGACGGCGCCGGCATCGCGCGCGAGGACTTCGGGCTGGCGCTGGCGCGCCACGCCACGAGCAAGATCCGCTCACTCGCCGACCTCGAAGCGGTGGGGTCGCTCGGGTTTCGCGGCGAGGCGCTGGCCTCGATCGCCTCGGTGGCGCGCGTGACGCTGACCTCGCGCGCAACCGCGTCGCCGCACGCCTTCACGCTCAGCGTTGAGGGGCCGGTAAACGGCACGGTCGAGCCCGCCGCGCGCCAGCCCGGCACCACTATTTCGGTGGCGGACCTGTACTTCAATACCCCCGCGCGGCGCAAGTTCATGCGCACCGAAGCCACCGAGTTCGGCCATTGCGACGGCGTGTTCCATCGCGTCGCCCTCGCGCGGCCCGATGTGGCTTTCGTGCTCAAGCACAACGGCAAGGTCAGCGCGCACCATCGCGTGCAGACCGTGGGCGAGCGCGTGGCGGCGGTGCTGGGCAAGGAGTTCGCCGCGGCCAGCCTGCCGGTGGAGACCGAGGCCGGTACGCTGTCGCTGCGCGGATTCGCCGGTGCACCGCAGGCGGCACGCAGCCGCGCCGACCAGCAGTATTTCTTCGTCAACGGCCGCTACGTGCGCGACCGGTTGCTGTCGCACGCGGTGCGCGATGCGTATTCGGGCGTTCTGCACGGCGACCGCCAGCCGGCCTATGCCCTCTTCCTCGAACTCGACCCGCGGGGTGTGGATGTCAACGTGCACCCGGCCAAGACCGAGGTGCGCTTCCGCGATTCGCGCTCGATCCACCAATTCGTGTACCACGCGGTGCAGCGTGCGCTGTCGGCCACTGCGGGCGAGGCGCCGGTGGCGTATGCGCAGCTCGATGTGAATAACCGTTCCGCCGCGCCGCGCCCTGCCTACCAGCCCTTCCAGCCCGGGCTCGGGGTCGAGCAGCCGACCGCGGGCTATTACGCGCTGGTAGGGAGTGGCGGAGGCCAAGCCGAGACCCGCGATGAGCGACCGGCGCCTGTGCAGCCCGCCTCACAACCCGCCTCACAACCCGCCTTACAACCCGCCTCACAACCCTTGGGCTACGCGATCGCGCAGCTCCACGGCGTCTACATCCTCGCGCAGAACGCCGCCGGCCTCGTGCTGGTCGACATGCATGCAGTCCACGAGCGCATCGTGTTCGAGAAGATGCGCCGGTCGCTCGACGACGGCGCCGTGCAGCGGCAGGCGCTGCTGGTGCCGGCGATGTTCCAGGCCGACGCGGTCGAAGTCGCCACCGCAGAAGAGCAGCAGGAGGCGCTCGACAAGCTGGGGTTCGAGATCGGCGTGGCCTCGCCCACTACGCTCGCGGTGCGCGCGGTCCCGGCGTCGCTCGCCGGCGGCGACCTCCCGGCACTCGCGCGCAGCGTGCTCGCCGACCTGCGCGAGTTCGGCGCCACCGAGGCGCTGGCTGCGCGCCGCGACGAGATCCTTTCCACCATGGCCTGCCATGCGGCGGTGCGCGCCAACCGCGTGCTCTCGCCGCCCGAAATGAACGCCCTCTTGCGCGAAATGGAAGACACCGAGCGCTCGGGCAGCTGCAACCACGGCCGTCCTACGTGGTACCAGTTGTCGATGGCCGACCTCGACCGCCTGTTCCTGCGTGGCCGGTGACGCGGCCGGCAGGCGCGCGCTGTGCCTGCTCGGGCCCACCGCCAGCGGCAAGTCGCGCCTCGCAATGCGCATCGCCGCGCGCCTGCCGGTCGAGATCGTCAGCGTCGATTCGGGGCAGGTCTACCGCGGCATGGACATCGGCACCGCCAAGCCTTCGGCGGACGAGCGCGCTGCCGTCCCGCACCACCTGATCGACCTCGTCGAGCCCACCGAGGCGTATTCGGCCGGGCGCTTCCGCAAGGACGCCATTGCCGCGGTGGAGGCGATCTTCGCGCGTGGCCGCACGCCGCTGCTGGTAGGCGGCACGATGCTCTACTACCGCGCACTGGCGCAGGGCATCGATGCGCTGCCCGAGGCCGACGCGGCGATCCGCGCAGCACTCGGCGCCGAAGCAGCGCAAAATGGCTGGCCCGCGATGCACGCAGAACTCGCTGCCGTCGATCCGCCCACGGCCGCCCGGCTTGCGCCAAACGACGCGCAGCGCATCCAGCGCGCGCTGGAAGTTTTTCGTGCCACCGGCACGCCGATCTCGGCGCTGCGCTCGGCCACCACCGTGCCCCTGCCCTTTGCGCTGACCGCCTATGCCCTGCTACCCGCGGACCGCGCCAACCTGCATGCAGCCATCGCCCGGCGCTTCGATGCGATGCTCGCCGCGGGCCTCGTCAGCGAACTCGAAGCATTGCGCCAGCAACATGCACTCACCGCGAGCCTGCCGGCGATGCGCTGCGTGGGTTATCGCCAGGCCTGGGAGCACCTCGAAGGGCAGATCGACAGGAAGGCGCTGCGCGAGCGCGGCATCATCGCCACGCGCCAGCTCGCCAAGCGGCAGCTCACGTGGTTGCGCGGCCTGCCCGGCCTCGTGCCGCTCGACCCCGCCGACCCCGCGACTGCGGAACGGGTTATTTCGTCGGCTTAGCCGCGCGGTACAGGCTCCCGATCGCTGCGGGTTCGCTGTGCGTGTAGAAAATCTCGAGCGAATACTTGTGCTCGCGAGCGTGTTGCATGAGCATCGCGTCGAGTTCGGCGGCCGTCGTGCGGCCGTAGATCTCGGGCTGCCGCTTGCCGAGGTAACTCATGTTGGGGCCTTGCACCAGCAGGATCTCCGGCATGCGTTACCTCCCTCTCCAGCGATCCCGCCATTCCAGCAGGAACGCGCACCGGCGTAAATCGCGTCGGCGCGGCCTGCCCGCGGAGTCTCAGAGCGCCGGGGCGCGTGCCGTCGTCCCGCCCGGGGCGAAGCGGCGCACCACGGGCCCGAGCACCTGCGGCGACACATAGATGGGAAGCTGCGCGAGCCCCATGAACAGCCAAGTCACTTCCGGCAGCACTCCGCCCACTGCGGCGATCATCAGGCCGGTATTGCGCTGCGACGCCATGAACCCGAGCGCGATGGCGCGCTGCCGGCCGGCAAACAGAAACAGCAGTGTGGTCGCTGCGAGTACGGCGAAAAACAGCAGGAACACGAGGGCGGCCACGCCCAGCGCGAACAAAGGGCCGGCGAGAAACCGCTCGGCCACGTTCTGCATGAGCCCGGCGACGAATACCAGCAGCACCAGCACGTTTAATCCGTCGATGCGTTCGCGCTGGCGCTGGATCGCGGCGATGCCCACCACCCTGCGGATCGCGAATCCCAAGGCAGCCGAGCCCACCAGCAGCGCGAGCAACTTCAGCCCCAACGCCACGGAGGCGACCTCGAGCGCGGGGCCGAGGAAAAACGCCGCGAACCCTGCCGCAGTGAACGGGATAAGCGCGGTGCTGGACACGAGGGTGGCGAGCACGAGCGTTGCATCCAGGCCCATGAGCGCGGCGAACGCCGGCGCGGCCATCATCGGCGAGGCGATCGCCTGCAGCATCACCGCGAGGTACAGGTCGGGCGAGCGCGTGTCGAGTCCGGTCGCATGGCAGCCGCCGGCCACCAGCAGCGGGACGGCAAGCGACGTCCACGCGGTCGCCGCGATCACCAGCGCCGGGCGCCTGGCGTAGCCCCGCAGCGCAACGGCATCGACGCGCAGGAAAGAAATGCACAGCAGGATGAACACCGCTTCGGCGACGAACGGCCGAAGCAGCGCCCCCAGCCACGGCACGCAGATGCCGATCACCACCAAGGCTGCCATTGCGCGCGTGCCCTGCCGCCCGATCCAGCCGAGCACAGCGCCCGGAACGCGGATCAGGACGGACAATCCAGTAGACTCGGGCGGATGGACAACTTCATCAGCATCAGCAAACTCTCCAAAACCTATGCCAGCGGCTTCAAGGCGCTGGCCGAAGTGGACCTTGCGATCCGGCGTGGCGAGATTCTGGCACTGTTGGGGCCCAACGGCGCGGGCAAGACCACGCTCATCAGCATCGTCTGCGGCATCGTCACACCGACCGGCGGCTCGGTCACCGTGGACGGCCACGACATCATCACCGACTACCGCACTACGCGCGCGATGATCGGGCTGGTGCCGCAGGAGCTCACCACCGACGCGTTCGAGACGGTGTGGGACACGGTGTCGTTCAGCCGCGGCCTGTTCGGCTACCCGCCCAGGCCCGCGCACATCGAGAAGGTGCTGCGTGACCTGTCGCTTTGGGACAAGAAGGACGCCCGTATAAAGGAGCTCTCCGGCGGCATGAAGCGCCGCGTGATGATCGCCAAGGCCCTGTCGCACGAGCCCTCGGTGCTGTTCCTCGACGAGCCCACCGCCGGCGTGGACGTGGGTCTTCGGAAGGACATGTGGGCGCTCATCGGCGAGCTGCGCGCCTCAGGCGTCACCATCATCCTCACCACCCACTACATCGAGGAGGCCGAGGCAATCGCCGACCGCATCGGCATCATCAATAAAGGCCGCCTCGTGCTGGTGGAGGAAAAGGCCGCCCTCATGGACAAGCTGGGCAAGAAGCAGCTCATCATGGACTTGCAGGCGCCGCTGGCGGCGATCCCGGCGTCGCTGTCGGGCTATCAGCTGGAACTCGCCGGCGAAGGCTCGCGCCTCACCTACACCTACGACGCCCACGTGGACGACGCGGGGATCTCGGCCCTGCTGCGCGACCTTGGCACGGCCGGCGTGCACTTCACCGACTTGAAGACCGAGCAGAGTTCGCTCGAGGACATCTTCGTGACCCTGGTCGAGGAGCCGGCATGAATTTCGAGGCGGTCAAGGCAATCTACCGATTCGAGATGGCGCGCACCCGGCGCACGATATTCCAGAGCATCGTCTCACCGGTGATCTCGACTTCGCTCTACTTCGTGGTGTTCGGCTCGGCCATCGGCTCGCGCATCCCGGAGATCGAGGGCGTGGGCTACGGCTCGTTCATCGTGCCCGGCCTCATCATGCTCTCGCTGCTCACGCAAAGCGTGTCGAACGCCTCGTTCGGGATCTTCTTTCCCAAGTTCACCGGCACGATCTACGAACTCCTCTCCGCGCCGCTGTCGTTCGTGGAGATTACGCTCGGCTACGTGGGCGCGGCGGCCACCAAGTCGATCCTGCTGGGGCTCATCATCCTCGCCACCGCGGCCATTTTCGTGCCGTTACGCATCGCCCACCCGTTCTGGATGCTGACGGTGCTGGTGCTGACCGCGATCACCTTCAGCCTGTTCGGCTTCATCATCGGTGTGTGGGCGGACAACTTCGAGAAGCTGCAGATCATCCCGCTCCTCATAATCACGCCGCTGGTGTTCCTGGGGGGAAGCTTCTACTCCGTCAACATGCTGCCGCCCTTCTGGCAGAGCGTGACCCTCCTCAACCCGGTGCTGTACCTGGTGAGCGGCTTCCGATGGTCGTTCTACGAGGTGGCCGACGTAAGCGTGATGGTGAGCGCCGGGATGATCGTGTTCTTTTTGGTGGCGTGCCTGGGGACGGTGTGGTGGATCTTCAAGACGGGGTATCACGTCAAGAACTGAGGTCGTTTCGCGCATCGGTACGCCGTGAATTGCTGCCGACCGAGCAGGGCAGAACAGTATCCGTATGCACGACCAGTGGCGCATCCGTTTTCGCTGGAAGGACGAGTGAGCTAGGCCCGCGGCTCCAGGTTCTTGACGCGCAGCCCGGCGATCGTGAAGCCGCCGTCCACCGAAATCGTCTGGCCGGTGACGTAGCTCGCGTCGTCCGAGGCCAGGAACGCGGCCACCGACGCCACCTCTTCAGGCTTCCCGATGCGCGCCAGCGGCACCGCGCGCAGCCACGCTTGGCTGCGCTCCTCGTTGTGCTGCTTGCGGATGCGCGGCGTGTCTATCGGGCCTGGCGCGATTGAGTTCACGCGGATGCCGAATTGCGCCAGGTCCACGGCCATCACCCGCGTCATCGCGTCGATCCCGCCCTTTGAGGCCGCGTAGGCAGAGCGCCCGGTGCTGCCGAGCAGGCTGGAGTGGGAGGACACGTTCACGATCGCGCCGCGGCCGAGCTTCGCCATCGCGCGCGCCACCTCCTGCGCGCACATGAACGTCCCCTTCACGTTAACCTCAAGCATCGTGTCCAGCATCTCGATCGGCGTTTCGAGGAAATGCTTCTGCGATCCGACGCCCGCGTTGTTCACCAGGATCTCCGCCGACCCGAAGGTTTTTACGGTGAAGGCGAGCATCGCCTCGATGTCCTTCAGGATGCTGATGTCCGCGCGGATAGCGGCTGCCTTGCCGCCTCCCGCTACGATCTCCGCGCACACCGCTTGTGCGTTCGCTTCGTCCTTGTCGGCGAGGACTACCGTGGCGCCTTCATTCGAGAAGCGTCGGGCTGTGGCAGCGCCGATGCCGTCGCCGCCACCGGTGATGATGGCGATTCTGCTGGAGAGTCTTTCGGTCATTGTTATCGGCTCATTGGGAGGTTGGGAGGTACGCGCTTAAACCGACTCTCCTAGAACTTCAGCCATATCGGAGGAGGTTCGGATTTCGGCTTCGTTCACTTCTTCTTCGAATGGATCAGTTTGGCCACATCGACGATCAATTCCTTCGTCAGCACGATCAACTCCGCGACCGTGGACTCTTCCACGTCGAGGGAGCCTTCATACTCGGCGCGATTACGCTTCTGGTGCGCCAGGTCCAGCGCACGCCAACGCTCCGCTTCCCACCGTATCGTGTGCGCAAGACACTGAAACACGGTGAATCGGTGCTCGCTGCGATAGCCATGCCAGCGCAGCGCGGCCAGCGCCGCTGCGTGACTTGCGCTGTAGACCCCCGCGAAGCGTCCGTTGAGTGAGACTTCCTTGAGCTGCGCGTCGGCAAGGTGGCTGCGCGCGATCTGCAGCAATCTGCCAGCCTCCGCCTCGCTGGATGGTTCCGGTTTGAGCTGGCCGATCCTGACAAGGTTATCGAGAGCGGCCGTGCCCAAGCGTTTCTCCGATCAACGGAATCACCGGCTGCAACAGTACGCGATTCAGGAATGAATCCTTCTGCGCGCGACGGCGTTTGTACTCCGCCGGCGTATACAACGTAGGGTTGATCTTGCGTCCCAACTGTGACTCCAATGGAAGCAGCAACTTGAGGACTTCGCCCAACAGCAGGTCCTTCCCAACCACCATGACGTCGATGTCGCTCTTTGCCGTGTCCGTTCCCTTGGCGATCGAGCCATAAATGAACGCCAGGTCGAGCTTCGCCTTTATCGACGCCAGGGCCTCCTGCAACAGCGGCTGCGCACCTAGCGTCTTGCGCGTCAGACCGGCCAATTCCTCATAGACCGGGCTCTGCATGTTGGCCTGGAACCGTCGCAAATTGCCTACCTTCTCCGATCGCACCAGCCCGGCGTCGGCCAGCTTTCCAAGCTCCCGCTGGAGGGAGGCGCTTCCGAGACCCGTCAGCCGTCGCAATTCATTCAAGTGGTAACTGCGCTCCGGCTGGCCAAACAACCACCGGAAAATGCGGGACTGACTGTCGGAGAAAAGGGCTGTGGCAATCGACATGGTCCAGATATTAGCATGATCATGCCAATATTTGGCATGTCGCCGGGTCGATGTGCCCGTCGCGGGTTTGGGCTTGGTTTCACGTTGCGGCTGCGCATCCCCATCTGAACCACGGTCTGGTGGATCTTCAAGACCGGGTATCACGTCAAGAACTGACGGCTATTCGAGGCAGCGCTTGCCACTAATAACGAGTGACGTTAATATCTATCCGTGATCAAGACCTTCGCGAACAAGGACACCGCGCGGGTATTCGCCCGGGAGTACGTCCGCCAGTTCGCGCCGGTTCTGCATCAGGTTGCTTGGCGCAAGCTGGCCCAACTGCACGCGGCGACGCGGCTCGACTCCCTGCGCGTCCCACCGGGCAACCGTCTCGAGGCCTTGAAGCACGACCGCGCCGGACAGCACAGCATCCGCGTCAACGATCAGTGGCGCATCTGCTTCCGCTGGAAGGACGGCGATGCCTACGAGGTGGAAATAACCGACTATCACTGAAGGAGCACGACATGGCCAAACGCAAATTCGATCCAGTACACCCGGGCGTGGCGCTTGCCGAAGACTTCCTCAAGGGGCTGGAGATCAGCCAGTACCGGCTCGCGAAGGGCATCGGCGTGTCTCCCCGGCGCATCAACGAAATCGTCCAGGGCAAGCGCTCCATCACAGCGGATACCGCGCTTCGGCTCGGAAAGTTCTTCAGCATGGAGGCCCAGTTCTGGATGAACCTGCAATCGCATTACGACCTGGAGGTCGCCAAGGATGCGATTGCCGGAATACTCGATCGCGAAGTCGAGGTGTTGAATGCTGCCTGAAGGCTATTCCCGCGGCTCCAGGTTCTTGACCCGCAGCCCGGCGATCGTGAAGCCGCCGTCCACCGAGATTGTCTGACCGGTGACGTAGCTCGCGTCGTCCGAGGCGAGGAACGCCGACACCGACGCCACCTCTTCAGGCTTGCCGATTTGCGCCAGTGGTACTGCGCGCAGCCACGCCTGGCTGCGCTACTCGTTGTGCTGCTTGCGGATGCGCGGCGTGTCGATCGGACCCGGCGCGATCGAATTCACCCGGATGCCGAACTGCGCCAGGTCCACGGCCATCCCCCGCGTCATCGCATCGATCCCGCCCTTTGAGGCCGCGTAGGCGGATCGCCCCGTGCTGCCGAGCAGGCTGGAGTGGGAGGAAACGTTCACGATCGCACCGCGCCCGAGCTTGACCATTTCGCGCGCCACCTCCTGCGTGCACATGAAGGTGCCCTTCACGTTCACCTCCAGCATCGTGTCCAGCATCTCGAGCGGCGTTTCGAGGAAATGCTTCTGCGACCCGATGCCGGCGTTATTCACCAGGATCTCCGCCGGCCCGAAGGTCTTGATCGTGAATGCGAGCATCGCCTTGATGTCTTTCAGGTTGCTGATGCCCGCGCGAATAGCCGCCGCCTTGCCGCCCTTCGCGACGATCTCCGCGCATACGGCTTAAACGTTGGCTTCGTCCTTGTCGGCGAGGATCACCGTGGCGCCCTCGTTGGAGAAGCGACGGGCTGTTGCGGCGCCGATGCCGTCGCCGGCGCCGGTGATGATCGCGATTCTGCCGGTGAGTCTTGCGGTCATCGTTATGCTCACGCGGTCGCCCACATTGCCGAGAGCAACTCTGCCTGCATCAGGACTGTCTTCACTGCCTCGTCCTGCAAGTCCGGCGGGTAGCCATATTTGTTCAGGATGCGCTTAACCATCACGCGGATTCTCGCCCGCGCGCCTTCACGCAGGGTCCAGTCGATCGTCACGCTTTTGCGTACCTGGGTGATCAGTTCAGTGGCGATAACCTTGAGCTTGTCGTCCCCCATCGCCTTCACGGCGGATTCATTCGCGGCCAGGGCGTCGTAGAAGGCAATCTCGTCGTCGGTCAGGCCGAGGTCTTGGCCGCGCTTGGTGGCGGCGTCCATTTCCTTCGCCAGCTTGAT
>JBBQCV010000057.1:0-19076 GCA_038319115.1 Burkholderiales bacterium
GTGCGCCGTGGCGGCGTGTTAAAGTGGGAAGATAGGAATTCCAGCTTTCTTCCCCTCGTATTTTACGTCAAATGACTGCAAGCGGCTTCGCCAATCCGCGCGCCTGGACATGGCTGGTGATCGCGCTGATTGCGGCGTGGCTGGTCTGGCTCCTGTCGCCGATCCTCGCGCCATTCCTGGCCGGGGCGATCTTCGCCTACATGCTCAACCCGCTGGTCAACCGCCTCACCGGCCGCTACGTGCCGCGCACGGTGGCGGTGATCCTCGTCCTCATCCTCGCCCTCGTCGCCGTCGTCGCGATCCTGTTCATCGTGCTGCCGCTGTTCTACAAGGAAGGCGTCATGATGTCCGAGCGCCTGCCCGATTTCCTCGCCTGGCTCAACACGCACGCTGCGCCATGGATGCAGTCGACGCTGGGAGTGAGCATCCAGTTCGACCTCGAGACGGTGCGCCAACTCATGGGGCAGGTGCTGCATTCCAACCAGGGCCTGGTGCCACGCCTGCTCGGCTCGCTGCAGATCGGCGGGATCGTGCTGCTGGGATTCTTCATCAACGTGCTGCTGGTGCCGGTGGTGCTGTTTTACCTGCTGCGCGACTGGAACTTGCTCGTCGCGCGCATCGACCGCATGGTGCCCCGCCACCGGCACGCGCAGGTCGCCGGGATCGCGCGCGAAGTCGATGCGGTGCTGGCCGAGTTCCTGCGCGGCCAGATGGTAGTGATCCTGATCATGATCTGCTACTACTCGCTTGCGCTGTGGGCGGTGGGCCTGCATTTCGCCCTGCCGGTGGGGGTGATCACCGGCGGGCTGGTGTTCGTGCCCTACATTGGCGCCTTTCTCGGCTTCCTGCTGGGGAGCGTGGCCGCGCTGCTGCAGTTTGATTCGCTGACCGGCCTGCTGCTGGTGTGGGCCGCGTTCGGCGTGGGCCAGGCCCTCGAAGGGATGGTCATCACGCCGCTCATGGTGGGGCAGCGCATCGGCCTGCACCCGGTGGCGGTGATTTTCGCGCTGCTCGCCTTCGGGCAGGTGTTCGGGTTCTTCGGCGTGCTGCTGGCGCTGCCGGCCAGCGCCGTGCTTCTGGTTGGCTTGCGCCGCGTGAGCCAGGCCTATCGCCGCAGCGCGCTGTACTCCGCCAGCGGAACGCCGCCCTCCGAGATCGAGCGCCCTTGAGCATGCGCCAGATGGTGCTCGGAATTTCACCGCCGCCCGAGCCCACCTTCGCCGGGTTCGTGACCGGCCGCAACGCCGAGGTTCTCGCCAAACTGGCCGAACTCGCCGCCGGGCGCATCGCCGAATCGGTCGTCTACCTGTGGGGGGAGCGCGGTTGCGGGCGCAGCCACCTGCTCGCCGCCGCGCACCGGGCGGCCATCCACCCCGGGCGCCTGACACTCGCGGACGACGTCGATACGCTGGATGCCGCGGGGCAGGCGGCGCTCTTCAACCGCATCAATGAAATCCGCGCGGCGCCGCCAGAACGGCGCGAAGCGCTGCTCGCCGCGGGCTCTGCGCCCCCCGCGCAATTGGGCCTTCGCGATGACCTCAAGAGCCGTCTCGCCTGGGGCCTGGTCTACCAGGTGCGGTTGCTGACCGACCCGGAAAAAGCGCTCTACCTGCGCGACGAAGCGGTGCGGCGCGGGCTGGCCATTTCAGACGAAGTGGTTCACTACCTGCTCACCCATGTGCGGCGCGACCTCCCCACGCTGGTCGGCATCCTGACCCACCTGGATGAGTATTCGCTCTCGCGCCAGCGTCCCCTGACCCTGCCGCTGGTGCGCGAAGCGCTGGCCGCGCTCGGATGAAGCAACTCGCCCTGTTCGACCTCGACAACACGCTGCTCTCCGGCGATAGCGACTATGAATGGGGCCAGTACCTCATCGACCAGGGCGTGCTCGACCGGGACGAATACGAAACCCGGAACAAGGTGTTCTTCGAGCAGTACAAGGCCGGGTCGCTCGACATCCACGCCTACCTGCGCTTTGCGCTGGGCACGCTGGCGCGCCATACGCCTGAGGCGCTCGAAGGCTGGCTCGAATCGTTCATCGAAACGCGCATCCGGCCCATGATCGGCGCCCCTGCCCTCGCCCTCGCGCGCCGCCACCTCGACGCGGGCGACCTGTGCGCGGTGGTCACCGCGACCAACAGTTTCGTCACCGCGCCGATCGCGCGCGAGTTTGGCATTGCGCACCTCATCGCCACCGAGCCCGAGCGGGACGGGCGCCGGTTCACGGGTGCAGTGTCCGGGACACCCTGCTTCCGGGAGGGTAAGATCGTGCGCGTCCGGGCTTGGCTGCAGGCCCTCGGCGCGACGCTGGAGGGATTCGAGCGCAGCACGTTCTACAGCGATTCGCTCAACGACCTGCCTTTGCTTCGCCTGGTGACGCAGCCGGTGGCGGTCGACCCCGACGACGCCCTGGCTGCCGAGGCCGCGCGCTGCGGATGGCAGGTGATCTCACTGCGCTAAAATCGGGAGGCATGATCAAGAAGTTCATCCGCAAGGTGCTCGGCCTGAAAGCCGCCGGGCCAAAACGCGTGCCGCGCGCCAAGCACGACATCGAGCGCGGCCGCATCAGCCCGGCCGCCCTCAGGGTGTGCAGCGTGCTGCACGAAGCCGGCTACTCCGCATACGTGGTCGGTGGCGCGGTGCGCGACCTCCTCCTTGGCGCCACGCCCAAGGACTACGACGTCGCCACCAATGCCAAGCCGGAGGAGGTCAAGCCCCTCTTTCGCCGCGCGATCCTCATCGGGCGGCGGTTTCGCATCGTTCACGTGATCCTCAACCAGGAGACCGTCGAGGTATCGACGTTCCGCGCGGCGGCCGACACGTCGGACACCCACAAGGACGAGCACGGCCGGGTGCTGCGCGACAACGTCTTCGGCACGCAGGAAGAAGACGCGCTGCGCCGCGATTTCTCGGTCAACGCCCTCTACTACGACCCCGCCACGGAAGAAGTCATCGATTTCCACGACGGCCTGGCCGATCTCAAGAAGCGCACGATGCGCGTGATCGGCGACCCGGTGACGCGCTATCGCGAGGACCCGGTGCGCATGCTGCGCGCGGTGCGGCTGGCCGCGAAACTCGGGCTGTCGATCGAATCCGGCTCGCGCGCCCCGATCAAGAACCTCGCGCCGCTCATCGGCAATGTGCCGCCGGCACGCCTGTTCGACGAAATGCTCAAGCTGCTGCTCTCGGGCCATGCGAGCGCATGCGTGCGGCGCCTGCGCGACGAGGGCCTGTCCGAAGGCCTGTTGCCGCTGCTCGACGTGATCCTCGACCAGCCGCTGGGCGAGCGGTTCGTCACGCTGGCCCTCGCGCAGACCGACGAGCGCATCAAGACCGAACGTTCGGTGTCCCCCGCGTTCCTGTTTGCCGCCCTCCTGTGGCATGAGGTGCTCGCAGCCTCAAAAGCGCACGAGAAGCGCGGCGAGCGGCCGGCCCTCGCGCTCGAAGCGGCCATGGACGAGGTGCTGGAGACGCAATGCGACAAGCTCGCCATCACGCGCAAGCTCACCGCCACGATGCGCGAGGTGTGGACCATGCAGCCGCGCTTCGAGCAGCGCTCGGGGCAGCGCCCGTACCGGCTGCTCGAGTCGCCGCGCTTTCGGATGGCCTACGATTTCCTCGCGCTGCGCGCGGCAAGCGGCGAAGTGGCCGAGGAGCTGGAGATCTGGTGGCGCTCGTTCCAGAGCGCCGAAGAGGAAACGCGGCGCGCAATGCTGCAGCCCGATACCGGTCCAAAGTCGCGGCGGCGGCGGCGGCGCAAGAAGCCCGCGACCGAAGGAGCCGCGCCCGCTGCGGCGGGCGCGGCTGAATTCGATCCCCCGGACTGAGGCGGGCTTGACGGTCAGCGCGTTCATCGGACTGGGCGCCAACATGGATGGTCCGCAGGCCCATGTGGAGCGGGCCCTCGGGGAACTCGCGCGGCTACCGCAGACTACGCTCACGGCCCGCTCTTCGTTGTGGCGATCGGCCCCGTTGGGCTACGCCGACCAGCCCGAATTCATCAATGCGGTCGCCAGGCTCGAAACGGACCTTTCGCCAGAGGGGCTGCTCGACGCCCTGCAGGTCATCGAGAACGCGCACGGCCGGGTGCGCAGTTTTGCCAATGCGCCGCGCACCCTTGACCTCGACCTCCTGCTTTTCGATGACGAGGTAAGCTCCTCGCCGCGGCTCACCCTGCCGCATCCACGCATGCACGAGCGCGCCTTCGTGCTCGAACCGCTGCTCGAAATCGACCCCGACGCCGCCATCCCCGGACACGGCAATGCACGCGACCTGGTGGCCGCGCTGCGCGCCCAGACGTGCGAGAGGATCGCATGAGCGGCGCACCGGAAAATCCTTCTCGCGCCACCGCAGCGCCGGCCTCTCCTGCCCGCCCCCCGGCTGCGGCCAAGGCCAGGTACATCGTCGTGGAAGGGCCGATCGGGGTGGGCAAGACCAGCCTGGCGAAGAAGCTCGCCGGGCGGATGGCCGCCGAGCTGTTGCTCGAGCAGCCGATGGAAAACCCCTTCCTCGCGCGCTTTTACGAGGACATGGCGCGCTTTGCGCTGCCGACCCAGCTGTTTTTCCTCTTCCAGCGCGCCAAGCAGCTCGAACCGCTCGCCCAGCTCGACATGTTCAACCATGCGACGGTGTCCGATTTCCTGCTGGACAAGGACCCGCTCTTCGCGCGCATCACGCTTTCGGGCGACGAACTGGCGCTTTACGACCGCATTTTCGAAACCCTCAAGCCACAAGCGCCCCAACCCGACCTGGTCATCTACCTGCAGGCGCAACCCGACACGCTGATCGAGCGCGTGCGCAGGCGCGGCGTGGCGTTCGAGCGGCAGGTGAGCGAGGAGTATCTCGCGCTGCTGGCGGAAACCTACACGCGATTCTTTTATCATTACACCGCCGCGCCGGTGCTGATCGTGAATTCCGAGAACATGAATTTCGTCGACCGCCCGGACGACCTCGACCTGCTGATGCACAAGATAGCCACCATGCGCAGCCGGCGGGAATTCTTCAACAGCGGCGGCTGACCGGGAGCCCGCATGCCAAGACTGAACCTTCGCGACCTCGCCACACTGCACTCGAGCGGCACGCCGATCTCGATGTTGACCGCCTACGACGCGTCCTTCGCGCGCGTGCTCGAAGTGGCGGGGGTCGAAATATTGCTGGTGGGCGACTCGCTCGGGATGGTGATCCAGGGGCGCGATTCCACCCTTTCGGTGACCATAGCGGAGACCGCATACCACGTGGGCTGCGTCGTGCGCGGCGCCAGTCGCGCGTTCATCATCGGCGACCTGCCGTTCGGCAGCTACCAGGAGGGCGCGCAGCAGGCGATGCGCAGCGCGGCCACCCTGATGGCGGCGGGGGCGCAGATGGTCAAGCTCGAAGGCGGCGTGATCATGGCCGAGACGGCGCGCTTCCTGGTCGAACGCGGCGTGCCGGTGTGCGGGCATGTGGGCCTGCTGCCGCAATCGGTGCACGCGCTGGGGGGCTACCGGGTGCAGGGCCGCGACGAGGCTGGTGCCCTGCGCATCGCCGCCGACGTCACCGCGCTGGCCGAAGCCGGCGCCAGCATGATCGTTCTCGAGGCGATTCCGGCCAAGCTCTCCGTCGAACTGACCGCGTCGGTGCGCATCCCGACCATCGGCATCGGCGCCGGCCCGTCGTGCTCGGGGCAGGTGCTCGTGACGCAGGACATGCTCGGCATGTCCGACCGCGCGCCGAAATTCGTGCGCAATTTCATGGCCGGCGCGCAAGGCATCGGTGATGCGGCGGCGCGCTACGTGGCTGCGGTCAGGGACAGGTCGTTTCCGGCCGCGGAACACTCCTACTGATGCGCATTGTTCGCACGATCGAGGAGCTCCGCGCGGCGCGATCCTCGCTCGGGGCGCTGGCCCTCGTGCCGACCATGGGCAACCTGCATGCGGGCCACGTATCGCTCCTGAAGCTCGCGCGCAGCCGCGCGCCGCAAGTGGCGGCGAGCATCTTCGTCAACCGCCTCCAGTTCGCGCCCAGCGAGGACTTCGACACTTATCCGCGCACATTCGAGCTCGACTGCGACAAGCTTCGCGCCGAGAATGTCGACCTGCTGTTCGCGCCGGACGAAGGCGTGCTGTACCCGGTGCCGCAGGCCTTCATCGTCGAGCCACCGCCGGTTGCCAACGACCTCGAGGGGGCATTCCGGCCGCGTTTCTTCCACGGCGTGGCGACAGTGGTGCTCAAGCTGCTCAACTGCGTCCAGCCGGATTTCGCGGTGTTCGGCAAGAAGGACTACCAGCAGCTCACGATCGTGCGCAACATGGTGGCGCAGCTCAACCTGCCGGTCTCGGTCGTCGAAGGCGAAACGGTGCGCGAAGCCGACGGCCTCGCGATGAGCTCGCGCAACGGCTATCTCACCGCAGCCGAGCGCACCGCCGCGCCACGCTTGTACAGGGAGCTGCACGCGATCCGGCAGGCGGTGCTGGCCGGTCGGGACGATTTCGCCGCACTATGCGATTCGGCGATCGCTCTGCTGGCATCGGCTGGCTGGAAGCCGGACTACATCGCGGTGAGGCGTCGCGACGACCTTGCCCCGGCGCAAGCCGGCGACAAGGCGCTCGTCGTGCTCGGGGCAGCCCGCTTGGGGACACCGCGGCTGATCGACAACCTGGAAATCTAGGCGCGCACGCCGCTATACCGCGCCGGGCGCGGGGCCCTCACCCCGGATACGGATCGAAAGTCAGCGATTCGACCGGGCAACCCATGGCCTTGGCGAGCTGGTCCATCGAGTCATCGGTGATGGCCACCGGCTGGAAATCGGCCTCGCCGCCCTTGGAAGTGATGAAAGTCCTGGCGTCCGATTCGGAGGTCCACGTCACCACCGGATCAGGGGAGACTCCCTCGACCTGGCGGCAGATTGGAAACCCATCGGTCTTGTAGACGATTGCGTACATTCGTATCCCCCCGTCTTTCGCCAAAACTCTAACTCATGTGGGGCCCGGATTCCACCCTCAGAATCCGGCGACCGTCCCGTCCCCCCTTGGGTCGGCCGCGCCTTCGAGCGATCCGTTGGGGTGCCGCACGAGGGCCCCGGCATGCCCCATGGTCTCCTCGAAATCCCCCAGTACTTCAACCTCATGGCCGCGCGCGCGCAGATCGTCGATCAACTGCGTGCCGAGCCGGGCCTCGAGCTTGAGGGTCTCGGACACCGAGCCCCACGTTCGCCCCAGCAGCCAGCGTGGCGCGCTCACCGCGCGCTGCAGTTCCTGGTTGAACACAGCATACCTTGTGAACACGGCGGCCTGGGTCTGCGGCTGGCCGTCGCCGCCCATCGTCCCGTAAACCATAGTGCGCCCGTCGCGCAAGCGCGCAAGCGCCGGGTTGAGCGTGTGGAACGGCTTTTTTCCCGGCATGAGGGCATTGACTGCCCCGGGGTCGAGCGAAAAGCTGCAGCCCCGGTTTTGCCAGTTGATGTGCGTGCCGGGCAGCACCACCCCGGAGCCGAACTCGTGATAGATGCTCTGGATGAAGCTCACTGCGCGACCCTCTGCGTCGATGACCCCCATCCAGATGGTGCCGCCGGGCTTGGAAACGCCGCCCCAGGGCGCCGCGCTGCGCATCGAAATATTGGCCGCGAGCGCATCGAGCGCCGCGTCGGCCAGCAAAGACTGGGGCGCCACCTTCATGTACGCCGGGTCGGTGACGTACTTGTCGCGGATACCAAGGAATGCCTGCTTGGTCGCCTCGACCACCGCATGCACGTGGTCGGCGCTGTCGGCCTGCAGGCGGCCGACCCCGAGACGGTCGAGGATGCCGAGTATGGCGAGCGAGATCACGCCCTGCGTCGGCGGGGTCATGTTGTAGAGCGTCCCGCACGAATGCGCCAGGCGCAGCGGCGCGACTTCCCTCGCCGCATACGCCTCGAGGTCGGGAAGGCTGACGGGGCTGCCGACTGCGGCAAGATCGGCGGCGATCGAGCGCGCGAGGTCGCCACGGTAGAAGTCCTCCAGGCCGGCGTCGGCAAGTCGCTGCATGGTGGCGCCGAGCGTTTTCTGCGCGAACAGCGAGCCGCGCACCGGCGCCGACCCGCCAGGCATGAAGCGGTCGGCGAAACCCGGGATCCCCTCGAGTTCGACGCGCTTGCCGATGGTGTTGCGTTCCTGGCTGGCGGTCGCCGGTACCCCTGAATTCGCGTAATAGATGGCATCGGCAAGCAGCCGGGAAAGCGGCAGGCGCCCGCCGTGCCTTGCGCGCGAAATCGACAGCGCGCAGTTCCATCCGGCGATCGTTCCCGCCACCGTGTTGGCGGCCAGGCCCCCGCGCGCCGGGATGGCCTGCAGCCCATGCGAGCGGTACATGTCGATCGAAGCCGCCGCTGCGGCAGGCCCGCAGGCATCGATCGCCACGGGATCCTCGCCGGGGCAGGAGACGAGCCAGAACGCATCCCCGCCGATGCCGGTCATATGCGGATAGACGACCGCAATCGTGGCTGCGGCCGCTACCATCGCCTCGATCGCGTTGCCGCCTTCGCGCAGGATGCCCGCGGCCGATTGCGCGGCGAGCGAATGGGAGGCGACCGCGATGCCGCGCCGCGCGTAACTCGTATGGATCATTCCGGTCCCCGGCCTGAAGGAACGCGGATGTTCCGGGTTTGGTGAGCGCGGCGCAAGCGCTGGACTACAATTGGCGCTCCGTGCAGGCATTGCCCGCTGCGTCCCGCCACAGGCGCCCCATGAGTACCAAGGATCCCGACGAGCAGTTCTTCGTTTCCGACATGTTCCGCGGGCGCGAAGGCGGCGCGCGCGAGCGTCCCGCCCTGGGTCATGTCCGCGAAGCGGCGCGCCAAACGCCCATCTATCGCGAATGCGACGTACTGGTGGCCGGCGGCGGCCCGGCCGGGACCGCGGCCGCAGCGGCCGCGGCGAAGCTTGGCGCCGACGTGGTGCTGCTCGAGCGCTACAACCACCTTGGCGGTCTCTCCACGGGCGGCCTGGTGATCTGGATCGATCGCATGACCGACTGGCAGGGCGACCTCGTGATCCGCGGCTTCGCGAGCGAGATTTTCGCGCGCCTGCCGAAGGAAGCGGTCGCCGGCCCCGGCCGGGACGAATGGGGATCGCGCGACGCCGGCCGCGCCGCCTACTGGTCGCATCGCACCAGCGCGTTCCACGGCGTGGTGACCTGGTCGCCCACCATCGACCCCGAGAGGCTGAAGCTGGCCTCGCAGGACATGCTGCTCGAGCGCAAGGTGCACGTCGTGTACCACGCATGGATCGCTGCGCCGCTGCTCGAGGATGGCGTTGTGCGCGGGGCGATCTTCGAAAGCAAGTCCGGCCGCCAGGCGGTGCGCGCCAAGGTCGTCGTGGACGCGACCGGTGACGGGGACCTGCACGCGATGGCCGGCGCGCGCAGCGAAACCGACATCGAGGAATCCGACATCCACCATTGCATGAACACCGCATGGCTGTTCGGCGGCGTGGACATGACGCGCTGGATCGGGTTCAAGGCAGGCGAGCCCGAAGGGTTCGCGCAGTTCATGCGCCTGGGGCGTGAGCAGCTCAAATTTTTCGAGAAGCCCTTCGTGTCCTGGCGCAACGACATCGCGCTCTACATGGGGCCGCGACAGTCGGGCTTCTCGGCGCTCGATGTGGACGACCTGACCACGGTCGAAGTGCGCTCGCGTACCCTCATGGCGCAGCACCTCGATTTCTACCGCCGGCATGCGCCCGGCTTCGAGCAGGCGTACTTACTCTACGGCGCGCCGCAACTGGGCGTTCGGCATGCACGCCGGCTCGCAGGCGTGGCGAAGGTGACGCGCGCGCAATGGCCCACCGGCCTCACACACGCCGACGAAATCGGCGTGTCGCCCTGCCTTTCGCCCAAGTTCCCGAACATTTCGATTCCCTTTGGCAGCCTGGTGCCGGAAAGCGTCGATGGCGTGCTTGCGTGCGGCCGCCATCTCGCCTGCGATCCCACGTCGCATTCATTCCTGCGCGAAATTCCCCAGTGCTGGGTCACCGGCCAAGCGGCCGGCGCGGCCGCCGCGATCGCGGCCAATCGCGGCATTGCGCCGCGCGCCATCGACATCCGCGAACTGCAGGCCGCGCTCCTCGCGCAAGGAGTTTTCCTGCGCACGTTGCCGGCAACGGCAACTTCCCCCGCCACGTCGGCTGCAACCGCCTAGAAGTTCTAGTCCGGTTTTACCCCGCAGTCCTACCCCGTCGCTGCCGCGCAACACAAAGCGTGGCCGAAGGCGTTTGTAAGAATCTGTCATTGCGCAACCCATTGAAGCAGCGTCTAATTGTTCGCAGCAACGCCCGGATCCTAATGTTTTTAATGAGGATCCGGGACCGGACAACAGCCCCGACCGGGGGGCTTCACATGGGAAAGGAAAGAACATGAGCAACATGCACGATGTGACTTTTTTGGCGGCCGGCACGCGCGCCCCTTACGGCAAATCGAACAGCCAATACCAGGCTGAATTCGACCCCGCCACCGGCACGATCTGGGGTTATTTCAATCCGCGCGGGACGCCCTGCTTCAGCCTCGGGCTGCTGAAGGACATCCGTATGCACGACACGCTGCTCGAAACCAACGCCGGCCATGTGCAGTTCGGCGGCGGGATGCAGCAGGCGCATTTCTATGTGGTCGGCTCGCGCGCGCCCAGGGTCTTCAACCTCGGCGGCGACCTCGCCCTCTTCGTGCTGCTCATCAAGTCGCGCGATCGCGAAGCGCTTGCGCACTACGCCAAGCTTTGCATCGACAACGTCTATCCGCGCATCCGCAACTACTCCAGCCCGACGCTCACCACCATATCGCTCGTGCAGGGTGACGCGCTCGGCGGCGGCTTCGAGACGGCGCTCACGAGCGACGTGATCGTGGCCGAGGAAAGCGCGCAGATGGGCCTGCCGGAGATCCTGTTCAACCTGTTCCCCGGAATGGGGGCCTACAGCCTGCTCGCGCGCAGGATCGGCATGCGTGCCGCCGAGGAGCTGATCCTCTCCGGACGGATCCTTCCCGCGCGCGCGTTGCACGAGATGGGCGTGGTCGATGTGGTTGCCCCCGATGGGCAGGGCGAAGCGACGGTGAAAGAATGGATCGCAAAGGTGTCCAAGCGCCGCAACGGCTATGCCGCCGTGTACCGCGCCCGGCAGCATGTGCACCCCATCACGCGCGAAGAACTCGACGCCATCACCGAGACCTGGGTGGATGCGGCGCTGCGGCTGGAAGACCGCGACCTGAAGATGATGAGCCGGATCGTGCGTTCGCAGATGCGCCGCATGGAGCACGGCGATGTCCAGGACGTGACGGCCGAGGCGCTGGCGGCGGCAGGCTAGGCGTGGATCAGCGAAGCGAACCCTGCGCTGCCGAACTCCTGGCCAAATTGGAAAAAGTTAACTTGCGTCGAGTTGATCACCGCTTCCTGCGCTGCAGGATCGTCGATCTTCCTGACCAGCAGGTTGAGCTTGGCCATGTGGTCCTGGTCCATGGAGGCGTGCGAGGTCAGGAACTTGAACCCGCCCGCGGCAACCTCCCGGCCAGTGGCACGCGCAATCGCATCCGACACCCTTCCGCCATACACCGAGGACACGACCTCGAGCGTGTAAAGCATCCCGAGCACCGAGCAGGCGTGCCTGCGTTCAGCGGCCCAGTAGTTGAACGCGATCATTGCCTGGATTGGCGCGCTCGGTGGCCGCGAGCATGCCGCGTCGACATCTCCTCCCATCGCCCGGATGTCGTCCAGCACCCAGTGCTCGTGTCCCTTTTCTTCCTCGATGCGCTCATACAGCTCATAACGCACCACGCTGAAGCGATCGTCGCATCGCGAAGCGGCCGCGGCCATGATCGGGCAGAAATGCCAGACGATGTGATACAGGTCGTGGAGGAATGCACGGTACTCGGCGAGGTCGAGGCCGTGGTTGATCATCGAATGGATCTTGGGCTGCGCCTCGAGGTCGCGCCGGCTTGCATCCGTCGTCTCGATCAGCGTGATGAAAAAAGACATATCCGCAGTTTTCCCCTTGGTATTCCTGCAATGAAACTTCCCGATATGGAGATTCTATCCCCATGACTCCCATCAAGCTCTACATGCTGGTGTTCCCGGTCTTCCTCGCGCTCATCGCGGCCGAGGCGGCCTATTATCGTTTTGTACTGCATCGCGACTACGGCTGGCGCGCGACGCTGACGAACGTCGTCGTCGCAGTCGGCAGGCTCGTGACCGAGGGCGCGCTGGCGGCCGTCGTGCTCGCCGTGTACTACGCGGCCTACAGCCTGCGGCCGTTCGACATCCCAATGAATCGCTGGGAGAGCTGGGTGGCGCTCTTCTTCGCCATCGATTTCGCTTATTACTGGCTGCACCGCATGAGCCACGAAATCCGCTGGATGTGGGCGCAGCATGCGGTCCACCACTCGGCGCAGCAGATCACGCTGTCGGTGGCCTATCGGCTGGGCTGGACCAACCTCATCGCCGGACCGTGGCTGTTCCTGGTGCCGGTTTGCTGGATCGGGTTCGACCCGCTGTCGGTTGGGCTGATGTTCGCGGCCAACCTGATCTACCAGTTCTGGCTGCACACCGAGGCGGTCCCGAAGCTGGGCATCCTCGAATCGGTGCTGAACACACCGGCGCACCATCGCGTGCACCATGCGGCCAACCCGGAATACATCGACCGAAACTACGGCGGCGTGCTTATCGTGTGGGATCGCATGTTCGGAACGTTCGCGGCGGAAAAGCCCGGGGTGGCGCTCCGCTATGGGCTCGTAAAGCAGATCGACACGCAAAACCCGATCAGGATCGTATTCTCCGAGTGGGTGGCCTTGCTGCGCGACCTGCGCTCCGCCCGCTCAATGCGCGATGCGCTCGGCTACGCTTTCGCCAAGCCCGGCTGGGCGCCGCGCGACAAGATGGGGATTTCCGACCGGATCCGCCCCCTGGCGCAGGAGCCGGCCAGTCCCGCGCGGGGCCTGTCACACGGCTGAGCGGCGGCGATCGTCGAGATGGCGCGCGAGAGTCGCGCGCGCCATCTCGAGTTCCTGCTCGAGCGAGCGCACGAGCACTGGCGACTGCTGGCGAAGTTCGCTGTCGGAAAGCTTGCCGAGGTCATGGCTGATGCGCGTAAGGCGTTCGGCGCCCATGCTTGCAGCCGAGCCCTTCATCGCATGCAGGTGATTGCGGAACTCGGTGCAATTGCCCGCGGCGACCGCGACGCGCACTTTTTGCAACAGCACGTCGTTGTCCGCAACGAACACGTCGATGAGGCGCTCGATGAATCCCGGCGACCCCAGCGCTTCCAGCTGCGCCAGGGTTTCCGCATTGACCACCTGCGCGGGCGCAATCGGCTCGACGGTACTGGAAGCCTGCTGGCCTGACCACTCGCCGTCGGCGAGCCCGCCCGATGCAGCGCCCCCCCGCTCGACCAGTTCCTGGATGCCTACGAGCAGCTTCATGGCCTCGATCGGCTTGGGCAGGAAAGCATCGGCCCCCGCGTCGAGGCACTCCTGCTTGGCCTCGGTGGTGACGTCGGCCGACAACACGATGACCGGAATGTGCTCCAGGCCCCGACCCATGAGGCGGATTGCCTGCAGCGCCTCGACGCCCCCCATGCGCGCCATGTTGCGATCAAGCAGGACGATGTCGAAATGCGCTCCTTCGAGCGCGTCGAGGACTTCGTCGCCGTCCGACACCAGGGTCACGGCGTGCCCGCCACGCTCGAGGATGCGCCCGATGACTTCGCGGTTGGTGGGGTTGTCGTCGGCGGCAAGCACGTTGCACTTGCGCGTGCCGCCATCGCGGCGCGCGTAGTCCTCCAGGCGCACGACACCGTCGCGGACCTCTTCGCCCGCCGCCACCGAGTGCAGCACGTTGAACAACTGGCGCTTGTCGAAAGGCAGCTCGAGCATTGCGGCGTAGCCCGCCGACAGCGCGGCGAACCGCGAAACCTCCCCCACCCGGGCGGCGCCCAGGATGAGAGGCGGTGCCGGGCTGGGCGCCGCGCGATGGAAACGCTGCGCAAGGCGTACGGCCTGCGCCTCGTCGGCCGCGTGCAGCATGACGCTGTGATAAGGCCGGGCCAGGCTGATTTCGGTGGCGAGGCGTTGCGCCCCGTCGTCTGTGTTCGCCACGGTGATGGGGATCGCGCCCCAGGAGCCGAGCGCCGCGCCGATCGCGGCCAGCTCGGCTTCGGCGAAACCGACCAGCATGATCCTCGCTCCAGCGAGTTCGCCGCCGCCGCTTTCGGCTTTTTCGGGCTGCTTTTCGAGGATGATCTCGAACCAGAACGTACTGCCCAGTCCCACGGCGCTTTCGAGCCCGATCCGGCCACCCATGAGCTCGACGAGTTGCTTGGCGATAGTGGTGCCAAGGCCAGTGCCCCCGAAGCGCCGCGTCGTGCTCTGGTCGGCCTGCGAAAAACTTTCGAAGATCCGCTTCTGCGCCTCGGGGGCGATGCCGACGCCGGTGTCGCGCACCGAGAACTTGAGCGCGACGCTCGCGTCGGTTTCCTGCTGCGCGGAAACGTGCACCGTGACGCTGCCCTGGTCGGTGAACTTGACTGCGTTGCTCGCGAGGTTGATGAGGATCTGGCGCAGGTGATGCGGGTCGCCGCGCACCGCGGGCGGAACCTCGGGCATGATCGACACCACGAACTCGACCTGCTTCGCCGTCGCCTGCGCGGCGATGATGCGCGAGGTGCTGTTGACCAGGGCATGCAGGTCGAAATCGGCCCGCTCGAGCGACAGCTTGCCGGCTTCGATCTTGGAAAAATCGAGCACGTCCTCCACCAGCCCGAGCATGACGCGCGAAGCCCCGCGCAGCGTCTGCAGCATGTCGGCCTGCTAGCGGTTGAGCTGCGTGTCGCGCAGCAGGTCGGCCATGCCGATGACCGCATTGAGCGGCGTGCGCATTTCGTGGCTCACCACCGAGATGAAGCGGCGCTTGGCGAGGTTGGCCGCCTCGGCGCGCGACAGCGCGTCGAACATGCGCTTCACGAGGGAAAGCACGTACAGGCTCAGCGCCAGCAGGCCGAGCAGCAGGCCGATGCCCTCGCCCAGGTGCGCCTTCCAGAATTGGCTGGTGGCGAGGACGCTGGAAAAGCCCGCGACGCTCAGGCCGAGCGACAGCAGCAGGTGGCGGGGGCCGAAGCGAAAGCCGTTGGCCAGCGTAACCCACACATACACGAGGAACAGCGCGAGGGCGCGCTCGCCGAAAAAGGACATCGCCCAGGTGACCATGCCAAGGTCGCCGGCCAGCGCAATGAAGCGCCGCAGTTGCGAGACCCGGTCGGAGCCCAGCGCTGAAACCAGCACCCCCGCCGAGATCACGAAATAGACGAGGTAGACGAGCACGTCCTCGCGCATTCCCCCGCCCTGCGCGAGATCGGGGAAATCGATGAGGTACAGGCCGAGGACCGTGGCGACGAGCACGCGCACGATCGCCTGCTCGTGTTCGGTATCGGGACGCGAAGCGAGTCGTTCGCGCAGCGACTGCCACACCGTGCGCATCGGAATCAGGCCGTGCCGGCGCCGGCTTCCTGGTCGCTCAGTTCGCGCTGGATGCGGGCTACGTCGCTTTCGACGCCCAGGAAAGCCTCGACCATCCGGGGATCGAAATGCCGCCCGCTCTGCTGGCGCAGGTAGTCGAGCGCATCGGCCACCGCCCACGCTTTCTTGTAAGGCCGCACCGCCGTCAGCGCATCGTAGACATCGGCCACCGCCACGACGCGCGCACAAAGCGGGATGTGGTCCCCGACCAAGCCGTTTGGATACCCCGAGCCATCGTACTTTTCGTGGTGGCCAAGGGCGATGAGCGCGCCCATGCGAACGTACTTCGACGCGCTGCCCTTCAGTATCTCGTGGCCGATGATCGGGTGCCGGCGCATGATCTTCAACTGCTCGTCGTCCAGCCGGGCGGGCTTGAGCAGGATGCCGTCGGGAATGCCGATCTTGCCGATGTCGTGCAGCGGCGCGGCCAGCTCCACGGTCTCGGCTTCCTCGTGCGACAGGCCAATGGCGTCAGCGATCAGGCGCGAGTAGCGCGCCATGCGGATCAGGTGGTTGCCGGTTTCCTCGTCGCGGAACTCACCGGCGCGCGCAAGGCGAAGCAGCGTCTCTTTTTCGCGCTCGCGGATCTCCTTGGTCGCATCCTCGACCATGCCCTCGAGCAGGCGCTTGCGGTCTTCGAGGGCGAGCTGTTGGCGGCGCAGCGTGATGAGGTTGCGGCAGCGCGCGAGGCATTCGCGCGCGTCGATCGGCTTGATGAGGAAGTCGGTGATGCCCGCGTCCAGCGCAGCGTAGCGGATCTTTCGGTCATCGTGGACCGTGACCATCACCATCGGCACGTGCTCGTAGCCGGGCAGGGCGCGCAGGCGCTTGACGAATTCGATGCCGTCCATGTCCGGCATGGAGTAGTCGACCAGCACGAGGTCGGCGATATGCTGGGTCGCCCACACCACGGCATCGACGGGTCGGCCAAAGGGCTGCACCACCACCCGGTCGTCCAGGCCGCGCACAATCTGTTCGAGGATTGCGCGGCCGGTCGACTGATCGTCGACCACGACAATCGTGTTCTTCATTGCCGGCAGCATGTGAACCTGGGCGATGCCCATCCGCGTCCCCTCCATTCGGCTCAAGACTACGCCGCGATATTGCGAATGTCCAGCGCGAATATCTGGCAAGTGCTTGCGAACACAGGTTTTTTTGCCTTTAAGCGGATCCTCGGGCACGGCTCGGATATCGGGCCGGATTTTTCCGCCCGAACCCCGCGCCGGGCGGGTGTGGAACGTGGCTGGTGCCGGAAAAGGGACTCGAACCCTTACGATGATTAGTCGGCGGATTTTGAGTCCGCTGCGTCTACCAATTCCGCCATTCCGGCATTGCGGGAGGCGCGGATTATCGCACGCCGCGCCTTCGTCCCCGTCGCGCGCATTTATAATTCGCACCCCATGCGCGTAGCCGATTTCGATTACGCCCTTCCCGAAGAGCTGATCGCCCAACACCCTGCCGCGCGCCGACGCGCGAGCCGGCTCCTGCACGTCGACAACGTGCGGGGCATGCTGCATGACCTTTCGTTCGAAGACCTGCCGCGCGAGATCGATTTCCGTGACGTGCTTGTCCTCAACGACACGCGAGTGGTCAAGGCGCGCCTTGCCGCGAGGAAAAGCACCGGAGGCAAGCTGGAGGTCTTCGTCGAACGCACCCTCGGCACGCACGAAGCGTATGCGCTCATCCGCGCGAGCCACCCTGCGAGCACCGGCACGACGATAAACATTGGCGAGGACGTGACTGCGACCGTGCTCGGCAGGCAGGCCGACCTGTATCACCTGAGATTCTCCGCGCCCGTGGAGGCCGTCCTCGACCGGCACGGCGAGGTCCCGTTGCCGCCGTACATCACCCATGCGCCCGGCCCCGAGGACATCGAGCGTTACCAGACCGTGTATGCCGAAAGGCCGGGCGCGGTCGCGGCGCCGACCGCCGGGCTGCATTTCGACATGCCGATGCTCGACGCGCTCGCCGGCCGTGGGGTGAAGATCGCGCGCGTTACGCTGCATGTCGGGCCGGGAACGTTCCAGCCGGTGCGGGTGGAAGACACCGCCGACCACAAGATGCACAGCGAGCGCTATAACGTGCCGCAATCGACTGTCGACGCGATCGCCGCGGCGCGCAAGACGGGCGGGCGCGTGCTCGCCGTGGGGACGACGACCCTGCGTGCCCTGGAGAGCGCCTCGCGCAGTGGCGAACTGCGCGCCGGAGGCGGCGAGACCGACCTGTTCATCACCCCCGGCTTCGAGTTCCGTACCGTCGACCGGCTGCTGACCAATTTCCACCTGCCCAAGTCCACCCTCATGATGCTCGTGTCAGGATTCGCGGGCACGGAAACGATTCGCAGCGCGTACGCCCATGCGATCGCACAACGCTACCGGTTCTTCTCCTATGGCGATGCGATGCTGCTGGAAAGGACCCGTTGAAGGGGGCGGTGGACGCAGGCGCGGAAGTGCCGCGGACGGAACCGAAATGAAGTTCAGCGTGCTGGCCACCGATGGCGCAGCGCGCCGCGGCCGCCTCGAACTGGCGCACGGCAGCGTCGAAACCCCGGTGTTCATGCCGGTGGGCACGTATGGCACTGTCAAAGCCATGGCCCCGGACGAGCTGCACGGGATGGGCGCCCGGATCGTCCTCGGCAACACATTCCACCTCTGGCTGCGACCCGGCCTCGAGGTGATCGAAAAGCACGGCGGGCTGCACCGGTTCATGGGCTGGGACGCGCCCATCCTCACCGATTCGGGCGGGTTCCAGGTGTTCAGCCTCGGTGCGATGCGCAAGATCTCCGAAGAGGGCGTGCGGTTCGCCTCACCGATCAATGGCGATCGCCTGTTCCTTACGCCGGAAGAATCGATGCGCATCCAGCGGGTGCTCAATTCCGACATCGTGATGATCTTCGACGAATGCACCGGCCACCCCGCCACCGTGGACGAAACAGCCGATTCGATGCGCCTCAGCCTGCGCTGGGCCGAACGCTCGCGGCGCGCCCACGACGGCAACCCCAACGCGCTGTTCGGCATCGTGCAGGGCGGCATGTTCGAGGCGCTGCGCGACGAGTCGCTCGGCGCGCTGGAGGGCATCGGCTTCGACGGCTATGCCATCGGCGGGTTGTCGGTGGGCGAGCCCAAGGAGGACATGCAGCGCATCCTCGCCCATACCGCGCCGCGGCTTCCGGCGGCCAAGCCGCGCTACCTCATGGGCGTGGGCACGCCGGAGGACCTTATCTACAGCGTGCGGGCCGGCATCGACATGTTCGACTGCGTCCTGCCGACCCGCAATGCGCGCAATGGCTGGCTGTTCACGCGCCACGGCGACATCAAGATCCGCAATGCGCGCTACCGGGACGATACGGAGCCGCTCGACCCAACCTGCGGGTGCTACTGCTGCCACAACTTTACCCGCGCCTACCTCCACCACCTGCAGCGCACGAACGAAATCCTCGGCGCGCGCTTAGCCACGATCCACAACCTCTACTTCTACCAGGAACTGATGCGCGGACTGCGAAGCGCGATCGAGGCGGGCGATTTCGAAGCCGTGTCGGCAACCCTGCTGGCCGAGCGTCGCGCACTCGCCGGACC
>JBBQCV010000058.1:0-18663 GCA_038319115.1 Burkholderiales bacterium
GTAGCCCACCAGCAATCCGGACAGGATCGCCGCATCGATGCGGCTCAAGCTGCCGTCGGCCCCGAGCGCCAACAGCAGGAGCGACGCGCCGATCATGATTGGTACCTCCTGGCGGATCAGTTGAACATGGACGATCAGCGGCGCGATCAGCGCCGAGACGCCGAGGATGAACAGCACGTTGAAGATGTTGCTGCCGACCACGTTGCCGATGGCGATATCGGACTTTCCCTCGAGGACGGCGCCGACCGAGACGGCGAGCTCTGGCGAACTGGTGCCGAACGCGACGATCGTCAGACCGACCACCAGCGGGGAGATGCCGAGGGACAGCGCTAGACGTGAAGCACCGCGCACCAGCAGCTCGGCGCCGACGACCAACGCACCGAGACCCAGCAGGAACAGGAGAAGATTCATCATCTGCGCCTCTAGTAACGCAGCAGGCAGCCAACGCCGCCCAAGGCCATCAGCGGGTCACTGGAATCCACCACCTCGACCGGGCAGTCCCGCTGTCCGGCCAGCCTCACCAGTTCCTCTGTGGCGTCGATCGGCCGCAGCGCCCGCTTGCCGCACTCGGGGCAGGCGGCGGGCGCGTCCGACTCGATACGCAGCGCACCGCATGAGGCGCAGCGCCATCCCTGTTCGGGCAGGTGATCCCGGGCTAGCAGGAGAACGTCCGCCCGCCCTTGTCGCAGCGCGTCGAGGCAGGCTGCCGCGCCGGCCGCTGCAAGCCCTTGCGTACGGATGCCGTGCACGAAACGTGCCGCGACTGCCCGCGAGTCCTGCTCCTCCCATTTGACGAATGCCGACAGGGTGGCCACGACCACGTCCTCCTGGGCGTCGCGGCTGGCGGCCGGGATCGTGTCCACCAGTCTGGACGTCACGGATTTGGGCAGTGCGCGCCGTATCTCACCGGTTAAACGCGGGTCGCCAGCCAGGATCAAATGGGTATGACCGCCCGCCGCCATCAGGCGCTCGAGCAGTTCGATCTGCTCCCTCAGAAAGAGCGAAGTACGCTCGCGGCGGTGGCTTTCATAATGCGCCTTCGTCCACTCCCTCCCGACTCGCTCGCGCAGTCTGGGCTGCTCGGTCCAGGCCTTGACCGTCGCCGAGCCCAGGCTCACCTCGGTAATCCGCACCCGGCCTTGCGTCGCGATCATCACGATGTAGCGGTTATAGGTGTCCTTCAACGCCATCAGGTGATAAATGTGGGGCGAGGGATCGACCGCAATCCAATCGGGCACCGAAACCGCGAACTGCATCGGCAGGAAAAAGGCTCCGCCGTGAAACTGTCGGGCGAACAAGGCCAAGCCCTTCGCTCCTCGCCGTAGTTTCGCGGCCAGGTAGCCTTCGATCTGTGCCTTCGCCGCTTCGAAATCGGCTCGCGCATCACCGTCGAATGCGGCGCGCAGGACAAAGGCTCGCTCCTCGAACGCCTTGCGGTAGCCGGCTTCGCCCTGCTCCAGGTTGATATAGCAGCTCACGAAGGGCGCTTCGGTTTCATCGACGCAAGCCAGCACCCCTATCTGGCGCCGGAGTTCGTCGAGCGAGGTCAGTTGTTCCATCTGGTGGTCCTTTGGGGTTTGGGCAGGTTTGCCGCGCCGTGCGATTGCGTCGCGGTTCAAGTTTGTCGTGCGGGTTCGTGAAAAAGGAATTTTTCTTGTTTGCGGATATTCGCCTTGTCGGCGGAGATCACGAGGAAATCCGGTCGAGCACCGTAACGCGGTAACCCATGGTGCGCGCGGCAACCGCAAACATGCCGCCAAGCTGGCCGCCTCCCATCACGCCCAGCATCGCGCCGGGCAGAATCATGCGCCGGTTCATCCTTGCCCCGGCAGCACCATGGCCAGAATCGCCTCCGACTGGGCGGCGCGGAACGCTTCGAACCGTTCGGCGATCGCCGCGTCATGCCGTGCCAGAAGCGCGGTCGCGAACAGCCCGGCATTCGCCGCGCCCGCCTCGCCGATGGCGAAGGTCGCGACGGCCACAGCACCATGACCATGCCCAGATTGGTGTTCAGGCACAACAAGACGCATTTCATCGCATTTCCTTTCGGGCGTTAGTTCGAGGACACGGCAATATCAGGCCCGCTCGGTGTCTCGGATACGGCGTGTCCACTCGACTGGCACGACCCAAATCAGTCCGTCGCCAACCTGACCGGTCCGGCATTCGCGGATGATTGTTTCGGCGATCACCTCGACCATCTCGTCGCGCGAAAGAACGCAGATCATCGCCTTTTTGCTGAAGTCGGTGAGTTCCTCGCGCACGGTCAGCCTGCTCACCGATGCGGGCGCGGTGACTCCCTCGGCCTCGAATACAGTCATCCCGGGGAAGTCCTCGATTTCCCGCAGTGCGATGCGCAGCTGTCCCAGGCGGCTGGGGCGAATAATGGCACGTATCTCTTTCATCGCATGCGCTCCTCAGGCTTCCACCGGCTTCTCGTCGAACCAGCGGTACAACGTCGGCAACACCACCAGCGTCAGAAGCGTCGAGGTAATCAGCCCACCAATCACGACGATGGCGAGCGGGCGCTGCACCTCGGATCCGGGTCCGTCGGCAAACAGAAAGGGCACCAATCCGAGCATTGCCACCGTGGCGGTCATCAGCACCGGGCGAAAGCGCTGCGCGCAACCTTGCCGCACCGCTTGCAGTACCTCCAGCCCCTCGTTGCGCAGTTTGAGCACGTACGAAACCAGGACGATGCCATTGAGCACCGCAATTCCCCACAGCGCGATGAAGCCGACCGAGGCCGGCACCGACAGGTACTCGCCGCTGAGGAACAGCGCCATCACGCCGCCGATCGAGGCGAACGGCAGCACCAGGATGATCAGAGCCGCGAGCTTCACGGAGTTGAAAAGCAGGAACAGCAGGAAGAAGATCGCGGCGATAGTGAGCGGCACGATCACCGAAAGCGTGGCCATGGCGCGCTGCATGTTCTCGAACTGGCCACCCCACTCGAGAAAGTAGCCCTTCGGCAACGTCACCTGGCTGGCGATGCGGGCCTGCACCTCGGCCACGAAGCCGCCAAGATCGCGGCCGTCGACGTTGGCGCCGACTACCACCCTGCGCTTCGCGCTTTCGCGGGAGACTTGCGCGGGGCCGTCGACAATGCTGATCGCGGCCAGCGCATGCAGCGGCACCATCGCGCCCCCGGGCGCGCGCAGGAGGATATTGCGGATCGCCTCGACGCTGTTGCGTGCCGCCTCCGGAAAGCGCACAGCGATGCCGAAGCGCCGCTCGCCTTCGAAGAGGCTGGTGACCTCCTTGCCGCCAATCGCCGTTTCGATGATCTCGTGCACATCGGCAACGTTGATGCCGTGCCGCGCGATGGCGCGACGGTCGATATCGATGGTCAGCGCCTGCTGGCCGGACAGGCGCTCGACACGGATGTCGCGAGCGCCGGGCACCGCCTTGAGAATGCGCGCCACCTGTTCGGACAGGTCGCGAAGCGCCGGCAGGTCGTCGCCGAAGATCTTCACCGCGAGCTGCGAGCGCACGCCGGTCACCATCTCGTCCACGCGCTCCTGGATCGGCTGCGACAGGACGACCTGAACCCCCGGCAGCACCGCAAGCCGCTTACGGATGTCCGCGTCGATCTCGTCCTGGCCGCGCCCGGACGCGGGATCGATCGTCACGATCGGATCGGACTCGTTCGGCCCGGCCGGGTCGGCCGGAGACTCGCCCCGGCCGAGCTTGGAGACCACGCTCTTCACACCCGGCACCCCGGCGATCATCTTCATCGCCTCCATTTCCATCTTGATCGACTCCTCGAACGAGATCGACGGCACGCGATTGATCTGCGGCGTGAGCGCGCCTTCCTTCAGGGTCGGGATGAACGACTTGCCGAGAAACGGAAAAAGCGCCAGCGACAGAGCCATCAGCCCGAGGGCCGCGAGCACCGTGGTCTTCTCGCGCTTGAGCGCGGCTTCCAGCAGCCAGCGGTAGCCGGCCTTGAGGATCGCGATCGGCCTGGTATCGCGGTCCGCGCCACCCTTGAGGAGGTATGAACAAAGGACCGGAGAGAGCACCAGCGAAACGATCAGCGACACCGCAAGCGCGATGGCGATGGTGAACGCGAGCGGGCTGAACAGCTTGCCTTCCATGCCTTGCAGCGTCATCAGCGGAAGAAACACCAGAATGATGATGCCGATGCCGAAGATGACCGGCACGCCGACCTCGGTCGTCGCCTCCAGGATCACATGCAGCCTCGATTCGCGCGAGTCTTTGGCGTGGCCGAGCCGGTGGAAGACGTTTTCCACCACCACCACTGTGGCATCGACCATCAATCCTATCGCGATCGCCAACCCGCCAAGCGACATCAGGTTGGCCGAAAGGCCCTGTTGATTCATGACCATGAAGGTGACCAGCGGCGTGATGACCAGCGTGACCACCACGATCAGGCTCGAGCGCACGTCGCCGAGGAACACGAACAGCACGACCACCACCAGCAGGATGCCTTCGAGCAGCACCTTTCCAACGGTCCACAGCGCGGCATCGACCAGGTCGGTGCGGTCGTAGTACGGCACGATCTTCAGCCCGCCCGGCAGCAGCCCGCGCTCATTGATGTCAGCGACCTTTGTCTTCACCCTCTCGACAATTTCCTTGGCATTGCCGGCGCGCATCATGAGCACGATCCCGGACACCGCCTCGGTATGGCCTTCCTTGATGATCGCACCCTGGCGCACCTCGGCGCCGATTTTCACCTCGGCTACGTCGCGCACGAACACCGGCAGCCCGCCCTGCTCCTTGAGCACGATATTGCCAATATCCTCGGCCGTCCGGATCAACCCCACGCCGCGGATCAGGTACTGTTCGGCCGCCTGCGGCAGCACCCCGCCGCCGGCATTGGCGTTGTTCCGCCCGATGGCGTCCACCACCTGCTGCAGCGTCAGGTTGTGATGGCGCAGCCGATCCGGATTCACCAGCGCCTGGTATTGCTTGACATAGCCGCCCTGCGAGTTGATCTCGGCCACGCCGGGGATCGAACGCAGCAGCGGGCGCACCACCCAGTCCTGCACGGTGCGCCGCTCGGTGAGCTCCTCGACTGTGAGCGCGCGCTGGCCGTCGTCCGGACGGTCCAGCGTGTATTGATAGACTTCGCCAAGACCGGTCGACACCGGCCCGAGCACCGGCGTGATGCCGGGCGGCACCCTGGCCGCCGCTTCGAGCAAACGCTCCATCACCAACTGGCGCGCAAAGAAGACATTGGTCTGGTCAGTGAATACGAGGGTGATGATGGACAGTCCGCTCTTGTTCAGCGAGCGCATCTCCACCAGCCCCGGCAGGCCGGTCATCGAGATCTCCAGTGGGACGGTGACCAGCCGCTCGATCTCCTCCGGGCTGCGGCCGAGCGCTTCGGTGGCGATCTGCACCTGCACATTGGTGACATCGGGGAATGCGTCGACCGAAAGCTGCTGCGCGGCGCGCAATCCGAAGCCGACCAGGATCAGCGCCACCACGACGACCACCAGCCGCTGCTTGAGCGCAGCGCGCACGATCGAAGTCAGCATGTCACTGCTCCAGTTCGGCGCGCTTGCGCTCGTTGTTGAGGTGGAAAGCGCCATCGACCACGATCACCTGCCCGGCGGAAATGCCTTTCAGCAACGGCCGCAGCGCGTCGGCTGCCGGGCCGAGCTCGACCGGCACCAGCCGAAAGCGGTTGTTTCCGAGCGCGACAAACACATGGTCAAGGCCGGCTTCGCGCACCACCGCCGCACCCGGCACCACGAGCCGCTTTTGCGGGACGCCCGCGATGCGCATGCTGGCGAGCATTGCCGGCTTGAGCCTGCGTTGCGAATTCTCGACCAACGTTCGCACCGTGACCGTTCGCGTGTCGGGGCTCACCGTATCGGCGACAAACACGATGCGGCCCATGAGAGTCTGATCGAGGAGCGCCGGCACGAGGATCTCCACCGGCTGGCCGAGCGATACCATGCGCGCGTCCTGCTCCGGCACGCCGCCGACCACCCAGACGGTCGACAGGTCGGCGACCGAGAACAGCTTGTCCGTTGGCTGTACCACCTGGCCGACAGCGACGTTGCGCTCGATCACCGCCCCGCCTTTCGAGGCTGTGATGGCCACCGCCGGCAGGATGTGCCCACTGCGCGCGAGATTGCCGAGAGCCCCGTTGCCCACGCCCAGGATGCGCAGGTGGTCGGTAGCCGCGTTGAGTTCGGCGCGAGTCACCTGCAATTCCGATTCCCGCCGTTGCAGCTCGGCGCTGCCAACAACGTCGGCCGCCAGCAGCTGCCGCGCGCGATCGGCCGCACGCTCGGCAAGGTTGAACTGTGAGTACGCTCGCAGATAGGCCAGCTGCGCCTGGGTGAGTTCCGGGCTGGAGATCTGGGCCAGCGGTTTTCCGGACGCAACCACGTCGCCGACTCCCGCGTACACCTCGACGATACGGCCGGTGACGTTGGAACCGACACGCACGAGCTTGTGCTCGTCCACCTCGACCCGGCCGGGCACCTGAAGCGTCTCCGCAATCTCGGCCATTGCGGGCGACGCGGTTTTCACGCGGTCGGCCATTTCCGGATTAAGCACGACAACCATCGGATCGCGTTCCCGGGATTGCGGAGCCTTCGATGGCTGCTCCACGACGTCGCGACCATCGCAGCCCGTGACGAGAAGCACGGCCAGGGCGGCAATTCCATTCAACAGCAATTTCATTCTCATGGTCCTGGTTTTTCCCTCGGATAAAGCGCGCGAAGCCGGTCGATCTCGGCGGCATCGGACTGCAATTCGAAGCGTGCCTGAAGCAGCTCCGCGCGCACGCCGCGCAGCACGCGCTGGGCGTCGAGCACCTCGAGCAGGCCGCGCTCTCCGAAGCGGTATGCCGCTTCTGCGACCCGCAACGCGGCTTCGGCCTCTTTGATCACACCACCCTCGAAACTCTCGACTTTGCGCTGGGCGATCTGGGTGGCCTGCCAGGCGGACTCGAGCTGCTGTCCGATCTCGAAGCGGCGAAAATCGAGGCTCGCCCGCACGCGTTCGGATTCCGCCACGGCCTCACCGATCGGGCCGCGGCGGCGGTCGACAACGGGAATCATCACGTTCAAACCCAGGACATTGGAGCGGAACTCGGCATCCTGTTGCTGGCCGATCTTGAGCTGCACCGAAGGCAGCACCGCCGCGCGTTCCTGGCCGATGCGCATCCGGGCACGGTTAAACTCGGCCTCCAGGCGCGTCAAATCCGGGTTCGCTTGTAACGCCTCTCCGCGCAGTGCCTCCCATGGAGGCAATCGGACCGGGTCGAGCAGCGATGCGCGTACTTCGAACTGATCCGGCAGCGCGCCGCCCACCAGCTGCACCAGCACCACCCGGGCCCGCTTTGCGTGCAACTGCGCCGCCTCGCTTCGGCTACGCGCCACCAGCACCTCGGCTTCGGCTTTGATCAGCTCATAGCGGGGCGCCTCACCGGTATCGACGCGGACCTTGACGCGACGGCGCACCTCCTCGATCAGCGTGAGGTTCCCGGCCGTGTCGCGCGCCTCTTCCTGGCGCAGCAGCAGTTCGTAGGCGCGTACCCGCAGCTCTGCCGCGAGGTCGGCACGCACCTGGTCGAGCCTTGCACGGCTCACTGCCACACCGGCCTCGGCCCCACCGATGCGCGCGCCGCGCAGCACGGGGTTCTCGATACGCTGGGTAATGAACATCGATCTGCTGTCGCCGGCGGTTACTCCCGGCAGACGCGCCCGGTCGCGCCCCCCCTGCAGGTCGATTTCCGGATTCGGATACGCCCCGGCGCTGATGATGCCCGCCTCGGCGGCCCTCAACTGGGCCTGCGCGGCTCGAACCACTCCGTTGCCCTCGAGACCCAGGCGCTGGAGGGCTTCGATCGTCAATGCCGCCGGGGAAGTGGCGGAATCCGCCACATTCGACGCGCGCGCAAAAGAGGAAGCGGCGATCAGGCACAACCAAAGCGCGAAAATTGTTTTTGCTTGCATGTAAACCGATCTTTTGAGATTAGTGATTAGCCCGGCATCGAGCGCGTTCAGAGCAAACTTCACCGAGCACCGCGGCCGGCCTCGCTTAGCGCCAGTCGTGCGGATCCAGCGCGCGGCAAGGCCCCAATACCGTCATGCCAACGATGGCTTGACGCAGGTCCTGCCTCGCACGAAACAGTGCCCCCCTCGCAACGCGGCCCGGCAGAGGCCCGGGCACGGCGAATATCGAGTCGATGCGACGCGCCGGCTCGAGAGGTCCCACGGCCACGGGCAGGTCCGCCCCCGGCTCGCGCCCACGAATATCTTCCGGCAGCGCGTCCTCCGGTGACGGCACTGCTTCGTGCGGCAGTGCCCGCTCCTCCTCTTGCCGCGTTTTCTTCGCGAGCTGCTGGGTCACGTAGTTGAACAACAGAAAGCCGGCGACGATGAGGCCGTAGAGCAACAGTTCGGAAGTAGATCGCGGCATGGCAGTCCCGCCTATCTCTTCATCAAGGCGATCGATTCATCCCCGGTGCCCGCGATCACGCCGCGCATGTCCGTGTCGGCCTGCAGGTTCTTCATGCGGTAGTAGTCCATGATGCCGAGGTTGCCCTGGCGAAATGCCTCGGCCATTGCGCGCGGCACTTCGGCCTCGGCCTCGACCACGCGTGCCCGCATCTCCTGCTCCAGCGCCACAGCCATGGCGCGGCGCTCCTCGGCCTTGGCCTGGGCGATCTGTTTGTCGGCGTTCGCCTGGTCGATCTGAAGCTTGGCGCCGATGTTCTCGCCCACGGCGACGTCCGCGATGTCGATGGACAGGATTTCGTAGGCGGTCCCCGCGTCCAGGCCCTTGGAGAGGATGTGCTTGGAGATGTGATTGGGATTCTCGAGCACGCTCTTGTGGTTTACGGCCGAGCCGATGGTGCTCACCATGCCCTCGCCCACGCGCGCGATGATCGTCTCCTCGCCTGCTCCGCCGACAAGACGGTCGATGTTGGTGCGTACCGTGACACGGGAAACCACGATGAGCTGGATGCCATCTTTGGCGACGGCGGCGATTTTCGGCGTCTCGATCACCTTGGGAAGCACCGACATCTGCACCGCTTCCAGCACGTTACGCCCGGCCAGGTCGATCGCAGCGGCGCGCTTGAAAGGCAGCGGGATATTCGCCTTGTCGGCGGAGATCATCGCGTTGACGACCCTCACCACGTTGCCGCCCGCAAGGAAGTGGGCTTCAAGGTCGTTCACGGAGACGTCGATGCCGGCTTTCACGGAGCTGATTCGCGCCGTCACCACCGTGCCGGGCGGAACGCGGCGCAGTCGCATGCCGATCAGCGTGAACAGTCCCACGTAGGCGCCCGAAGCCCATGCCGCGATCCACAGCCGAACCGGCACCAGATACAGCACCAGGGCCAGCCCCGCCGCTGCCAACATGAACAATCCAAGGCCTCCCGTGAGGCCGGTTCCGATTCCCGTCATGTGCCACTCCTTTTCATGGGTACTGGTGAATCTGGCGATCCACCCGAAGTAAAGAACGCCACCAGCATGGGCTCGGCGGAGTTTCCAGACAATTCGAATATAATGTCCGATCTCTTCGAGAAACCCGAACGAATATCCGCCGATGTCCGGGTGAATTTCAGGCACGGGGAATGCGACGTCACTTTCTACACAACCGCGAAGCTCGCGCGGACCCTCAAGAATCCTTTTCCGCGCTCGCTGAATGGCGCACCATGCTCCTGCATGGCGAAGGCGCGGCGGTTCGTTCAAGACTGATGCGCTGGCTCGAAACGCATGACATTCATCCGCGCGTCGTCGGCTAGTTCGATGACGGAGCTCTGCGGAAAGCGTTCGGCAGGGCGGGCGCCGGCATGTTCGCGGCACCTACGGCAATCGACCTGCAGGTGCGGTGTCAGTACGGCGTTGTGGCGATCGGGCGCGCCGACGCGGTGACGGAGTCTTTTTATGCGATTTGCGTGGAACGAAAACTGACCCACCCCGCGGTCGTTGCGATTACCTCTGCCGCGCGCAAGCGTCTGTTCCGCCGCCGCGCTGCATGATTGTTCCCCTTTGTTTGCGCCGCGCGCGTCGAGCCTTCGACTACGTGCTGCAAGTCTGGGTGTAAGCCAAAGCAGCGCGACGCCTAGCGCGGCACGGCGGACGTACTGCGCCCCGGCAGCGTCGACGAACCGCCCCCGCCGCCGGCGCCCGGTTGCGGCTCGCTTCCCGCGGCTTTCCTCGCGGCCGCCTTGCCGGCTTCGGCGTGGTCCCGCATGCCGGCCGACCCGGGCAGCGCCGACACCGCCCACCCCCCGCCCAACGCCTTTACGAGTTGCACGCTGGCGGTCATGCGGCGTGCCAGGATGTCGGCCGTAGCGCGCTCGGCCGCAAGTGAGGTGGCTTGCGCAGTCACGACCTGCAGATAGGTGGTGATCCCCGCCTTGTACTGGTTGAGCGAATATTCGAGCGTCTTTTGCGCCGCGGCTGCGGCCTCGGCCTGCACGCCGGCCGCTTCTTCGAGGATACGCAGCGCGGCCAGGTTGTCCTCGACTTCCTGGAAGCCGGTCAGCACCGCCTGGCGGTAATTGGCCACGCTGGCGTCGTAAGCCGCCATCGCCTGGTCGCTCACCGCATGCCTGCGCCCGCCGTCGAGCAACGTCAGCGCGAGCGCCGGACCGACCGACCAGAAGCGACTCGGCAGCGAAAACCACTGCGTGGCGGTGGCGGTCTGGAACCCGTACGCTGCGCTCAGCGTCGCGGTGGGGAACCACGCGGCCTCGGCCACGCCGATCTGCGCGTTCGCCGCCGCGACGCGGCGCTCGGCAGCGGCGATGTCGGGCCGGCGCTCGAGCAGCTCGGCGGGAATCGCGGGAGGCAGTACCGGCGGCTTGGCGTGGTGCTCCTCGGGCGCAATGGAGAACCCCGCGGGCGGCCGGCCGAGCAGCACCGCGATGGCGTGTTCGAGCTGCGCGCGCTGCACGCCCAGGTCGAGCACCTGGGCCTGCGCGGTCTTGAGCTGCACTTCGGCCTGCGAGACATCCACGCGGGCGATCACCCCCTGCTTGTAGCGGTTGTTGGTGAGCTCGAGCGACTTGGCGTAGGCCGCGGCGGTGCGCGTCAGCAGGCGCTTCTGCGAGTCGAGAGCGCGCAGCAGGAAATAGTCCTGCGCAAGCTGCGCCTGCAGGCTCAGGCGCGCGTTCTCGACATCGGCGGCGCTCGCCTGCGCGCTCGATTGGCTCGCTTCGACCGAGCGGCGAATGCGGCCCCAGAGGTCGGCCTCCCACGAGAAGTTGAAGGGCGCGGAATAGATCGTGCGCTTGCTCGTGGAGATGCCGGTGACCGGGCCGGTGGTGCCCGAGGGCTTGGAGCGGGTTTCCGACAGGCCGAAGGTGAGCGTGGGGAACCACGCCGCACGCGCCGCGTCGGCCAGGCCCACCGACTGGCGGAACTGTGCCTCGGCCGCGATGAGGGTCTGGTTGGAAATGCTGACCTGGGCAAGCAGGGCGTCGAGCTGCGGGTCGCCGAACGCAGCCCACCAGTTGCCGCGGCCAAGGTGGTCGCGCGGGTTGGCCGGCTGCCACTGCAGGGCGCCTTCCTTGAACGCCGCGGGGACTTCGACCGGCGGGCGCACGTAGTCGGGCCCGACCGTGCAACCGGCGAGAAAAACGGCGAGCGAGGCGACCACGGGGGCGCCCCGCAGCCGGGCGATGGATTTCACCCTCATTGGATCCGTGCTCCTGCTTGCGGCCCCGTTGCAGGCGACCCGGTTCCCGCTGCGCGCCGTGGCCAGTGGCGGCGCGCCCACAGCCCGAAGCGGTCGAGGTAGAGGTACACCACCGGCGTGGTGTAGAGCGTGAGTATCTGGCTGAACACCAGCCCGCCGACGATGGCGATGCCCAGCGGCCGGCGCAGCTCGGAGCCCTCTCCGAAGCCGATCGCAAGCGGCACCGCGCCCAGCAGCGCGGCCATTGTGGTCATCATGATCGGCCGGAAGCGCAGCACGCAGGCCTTGTAGATCGCATCCTGTGGCGTGAGGTGTTCCCTGCGCTCGGCGTCGATGGCGAAGTCGATCATCATGATGGCGTTCTTCTTGACGATGCCGATGAGCAGGATCACGCCGATGAAGGCGATGATGCTGAGCTCGGTGCCGAACGCGAGCAGCGCGAGGAGCGCTCCCACGCCCGCCGAGGGCAGCGTGGAGAGGATGGTGATCGGGTGGATCAGGCTCTCGTAGAGCACGCCCAGCACGATGTACAGCGTGACGAGCGCGGCGAGGATCAGCCAGGGCTGGTTGTCGAGCGACTTCTGGAACGCCCGCGCGGTGCCCTGGAACGTGCCGTGCACGGTGGAGGGCACGCCGATCTCGTCGAGCGCCTGGCGCACCGCGGCGGTCGCATCCGAAAGGGACACCCCCGGCGGCAAGTTGAACGAGATGGTCGAGGCCGCGAACTGACCCTGGTGGTTGACCGCCAGCGGCGTGGAGGTCGGCCCGTAGGTGCTGATCGCAGACAGCGGCACCTGCTTGCCGCCGGGCGCGCTCAGGTAGACATATTTGAGCGCCTCGGGGTCCTGCCAGAACTCGGGGGCGGCTTCCATCACCACGCGGTACTGGTTGAGCGGGTTGTAGATCGTCGACACGATGCGCTGGCCGAACACGTCGTTGAGCGTAGTGTCGATCAGCCGGGTGGTGACCCCCAGCCGCGAGGCCGTGTCGCGGTCGATCACCAGTGAAGTCTGGATGCCCTTGTCCTCCTGGTCGGTGTTCACGTCCACCAGCTCGGGAAGCTGGCCGAGGGCCCGGCGCACGCGCGGCTCCCACGCGCGCAGCTCGTCGAGCTCGTCGGCCTGCAAGGTGAACTGGTACTGGGCGTTGGCTGCGCGCCCGCCGATGCGGATGTCCTGCACCGGCACGAGGAACAGGTTCGCGCCCGGCTCGCGCGAGAGGATCGTGCGTAGCCGCCCCACGACCTGGTCGGCGGAAATCTTGCGCTCGGCAAGCGGCTTGAGGGTCACGAACATGAAAGCACGGTTGCGCTGCCCGCCACCGGTGAAGGCCACCACGCCCTCCACGGCCGGGTCGGCGCGCACCAGTTCGACGAAGCGCGCCACCTTGCCGCGCATGGCCTGGAACGAGATCCCCTGGTCGGCCTGGATGTTGCCCACCAGCCGGCCGGTGTCCTGCTGCGGGAAGAACCCCTTGGGCACCACGGTGTAGAGGTAGAAGTTGAAGCAGATCGTGACCGCGAGCAGCAGCATCATGAACACGCCGTGGCGCAACGCCCACGCGAGGGTGACCTCGTAGCCGCGCCGCATGCGCTCGAATACGCGCTCGCTTGCCATGTAGAGGCGGCCGTGCGCGGGCTGCCCCGCAGGGCCTTTTGCCGCCCCCGGCCGCAGCATCCGGGCGCACATCATTGGCGTGGTGGTGAGCGAAATCACAAGCGATATGAGGATCGCGACCGACAGCACCACCGCGAACTCGCGGAACAGGCGCCCCACGATGCCGCCCATGAGCAGGATGGGGATGAAAACCGCGATCAGCGACAGGCTCATCGACAGCACGGTGAAGCCGACCTCGCGCGAGCCCTGCAGCGCCGCCTGCATGGTCGGCATGCCCTCCTCGATGCGCCGCGAAATGTTCTCGAGCACCACGATCGCGTCGTCGACCACGAAGCCGGTGGCGATCGTGAGCGCCATCAGCGACAGGTTGTTGATGCTGAACCCGAGCAGGTGCATGACCGCGAAGGTGCCCACCAGCGACACAGGCACGGCCACCGCCGGGATCAACGCGGCGCGCCAGTTGCGCAGGAACAGGAACACCACCAGGATCACCAGCACCATCGAGATCAGCAGCGAGCGCTCGACCTCGCGCAGGCTGGCGCGGATGGTCGGGGTGCGGTCCAGGGCCACCTTCAGGTCGATCGCCTCCGGGATCGAGGCGCGCAGCACCGGCAGCAGCGCGACCACCCGGTCGACGGTGTCGATGATGTTGGCGTTCGGCTGGCGGTACAGGATCAGCAGCACCGAGGGGCGGCCGTTGGCCGAGCCGGCGTTGCGCAGGTCCTGCACCGAGTCGACCACCTCGGCCACATCCGACAGGCGCACCGCCGCGCCGTTGCGAAAGGCCACCACGATCGGCATGTACTCGGCGGCCTTGCGCGCCTGGTCGTTGGCGAGGATCTGCCAGTGGCGCTGATCGTCCTCCACCGAGCCCTTGGGGCGGTTGGCGTTGGTGGCGACGATCGCAGCGCGTACGTCCTCCACGCCGATGCCGTACTTATACAGCGTGGCCGGGTTGAGCTCGACCCGCACCGCCGGCAGCGAGCTGCCGCCGACTGTGACCTGGCCGATGCCCTGCACTTGGGAGAGCTTCTGCGCGAGGATGGTCGAGGCCGCGTCGTACATCTGGCCCTGGGTCTTGGTGTCCGAGGTCAGCGACAGGATCATGATCGGCGCGTCGGCCGGGTTGACCTTGCGGTAGGTGGGATTGCTCGGCAGGCCGGTGGGCAGCAGCGAGCGCGCCGCGTTGATGGCGGCCTGCACGTCGTTGGCGGCGCCGTCGATGCTGCGCGACAGGTCGAACTGCAGCGTGATGCGGGTCGAGCCCAAAGAGCTCGACGAAGTGATCTCGGTCACCCCGGCGATGCGCCCCAGTGCGCGCTCGAGGGGCGTGGCCACGCTCGAGGCCATCGTCTCCGGGCTCGCGCCGGGGAGCTGGGCCTGCACCGAGATGGTGGGGAAATCGACCTGCGGCAGGGGCGCGACCGGCAGCAGCCCGAACGCCATGGCGCCGGCGAGCGCGATGCCCAGCGTCAGCAACGTGGTCGCCACCGGGCGGTGGATGAAGGGCTCGGAAAGGTTCACGCCGCGTCCCTCGCCCCATCACGCGCGGCGCGCCGGGCGCGCCGCGACAGGCGGTCGAACCCAAGGTAGATCACCGGGGTGGTGAACAACGTGAGCACCTGGCTCACCAGCAGCCCGCCCACCATGGTGATGCCCAGCGGATTACGCAACTCGGAGCCCACGCCGCTGCCCAGCATGAGCGGCAGCGCCGCGAGCAGCGCGGCCAGGGTGGTCATGAGGATCGGCCGGAAGCGCAGCAGGCAGGCCTGCCGGATCGCTTCGCGCGGGGCCTTGCCTTCGTTCCTCTCCGCATCGAGGGCGAAGTCGATCATCATGATCGCGTTCTTCTTCACGATCCCGATCAGCAGGATGATGCCGATGATCGCGATGATCCCGAGATCGTTGCGCGAAAGGATCAGCGCCAGCAGCGCGCCCACGCCCGCCGAGGGGAGCGTCGAGAGGATCGTCACCGGGTGGATGTAGCTCTCGTAGAGCACGCCCAGCACGATGTACATGGTCACGATCGCGGCGAGGATCAGCAGCAGGGTGCTGTCGAGCGAGGCCTGGAACGCGAGCGCCGCGCCCTGGAAGCGCGTCTGCACCGACAGCGGCATGCCGATTTCCTTCTCCGCCGCGCGGATCGCCTTCACCACGGGCCCGAGCGACGCGCCCGGGGCGAGGTTGAACGAGATCGTGGCCGAGGGGAACTGGCCCAGGTGGTTGATGACCAGCGGGGTGGGCTTTTCGATCACCCGAGCGACCGCCGAAAGCCGCACCTGCTGGCCGTTGGTCGAGCTTATGTAGATGCTGTCGAGCGCCGCCGGGCCGACCTGGTACTCGGGCTTGACCTCGAGCACCACGCGGTACTGGGTGGTCTGGGTGAAGATGGTCGAGATGAGCCGCTGGCCGAACGCGTTGTAGAGCGCGTTGTCGATCGCCGCCGGCGTCACGCCGAGCCTGCCGGCCGTCGGCCGGTCGATCTCCACGTAGGCCTGCAGGCCGTCGTCCTGCAAGTCGCTCACCACGTCGGCCAGGCCGGGCACGGCGCGCAGCCGCTCGACCAGGCGCGGCACCCACAGGCTGAGCTCGGCCGGGTCGGCGTCCTCGACGCTCAACTGGTACTGGGTGCGGCTCACGCGGTCCTCGATGGTGAGGTCCTGCACCGGCTGCATGTAGAGGGTGATGCCTTCGACCGTGGCGAGGCGCTTCTGCAGCCGGCGGATCACCTCGGTCGCGTTGGCGTCGCGCTCTGAGAGCGGCTTCAAGTTGATGAGCACGCGGCCGCTGTTGAGGGTCGCGTTGACACCATCGACGCCGATGAAAGACGACAGGCTGGCCACCGCCGGGTCTTCCAGCACGGCGCCCGCGAGGGCCTGCTGGCGCTCGGCCATGGCCTTGAACGAGATCGACTGGGAGGCCTCGGACACGCCCTGGATCACGCCCGTGTCCTGCGCGGGAAAGAAGCCCTTGGGCACCAGCAGGTACAGGATCACGGTGAGCGCGAGCGTGCCCAGCGCGACGATCAGCGTCGCCGCCTGCCGGTCGAGCACCCAGTCGAGCATGCGCGCGTAGCGCGCGATGACCGCGTCGAACATGCGCTCGCTGGCGCGGTAAAAGCGCCCCTGCTCGGCCGCGGGCTTGTGGCGCAGCAGCTTGGCGCACATCATCGGCGTGAGGGTGAGCGAAACCACGGCCGAGATCAGGATCGCGACGGCCAGCGTGATCGCGAACTCGCGGAACAGCCGTCCCACCACGTCGCCCATGAAGAGCAACGGGATCAGCACCGCGATCAGCGACACGGTGAGCGAGATGATGGTGAATCCGATCTGCGCCGAGCCCTTGAGCGCCGCCTCCAGCGGCGGCATCGGCGGGGTGTCCTCGGTGCCCTCGATGTAGCGCGTGATGTTCTCGATCATCACGATGGCGTCGTCGACCACGAAACCCGTTGCGATCGTGAGCGCCATGAGGGTGAGGTTGTTGATGCTGAAGCCGGCCAGGTACATCACGCCGAAGGTGCCCACCAGCGACACCGGCACCGCGATGCTCGGGATCGCGGTGGCTGCGGCGCTGCGCAGGAACAGGAAGATCACCAGCACCACCAGCCCGACGGCCAGCACCAGCTCGAACTTCACGTCGCGCACCGAGGCGCGGATGGTCGTCGTGCGGTCGGTGAGCAGGGTGACCTCCACCGCCGCGGGCAGCGTCGCCTGCAGCTGCGGCAGCAACTTCTTGATGCTGTCGACCACCTCGATCACGTTCGCGCCGGGCTGGCGCTGGATGTTCACGAGCACCGCCGGCGTCTGGTTGGCCCACGCCCCCAGGCGCACGTTCTCGGCGTCGTCGATGGTGTCGGCCACGTCGGACAGGCGGATCGGGCGCGAATTCTCGTAGGACACCACGAGGTTGCGGTATTCCTCGGCCGACTTGAGCTGGTCGTTGGCGTCGATGGTCGAGGCGCGCGTCGGCCCGTCGAAGCTGCCCTTGGCCTGGTTGACGTTGGCCGCCGCGATCGCAGTGCGCAGGTCCTCCAGCGACATGCCGTAGGCGGCGAGTGCCTTCGGGTTGGCCTGGATGCGCACCGCCGGGCGCTGGCCGCCACCGATGCTCACCAGCCCGACGCCGGGCAGCTGCGAGATCTTCTGCGCGATGCGCGTGTCGACCAGGTTCTGCACGCGCGGCAGCGGGATCGTCTTCGAGGTCACCGCCAGGGTGATGATCGGCGTGTCGGCCGGGTTCACCTTGCTGTAGATCGGCGGCACCGGCAGGTCGGAGGGCAGCAGGTTGCTGCCGGCATTGATCGCAGCCTGCACCTGCTGCTCGGCCACGTCGAGCCGCAGGTCGAGCGAGAACTGCAGCGTGATCACCGAAGCGCCGCCAGAACTCGTGGACGACATCTGTTTCAGCCCGGGCATCTGGCCGAACTGGCGCTCCAGCGGCGCCGTCACCGAGGAGGTCATCACGTCCGGGCTCGCGCCGGGATACAGCGTGATCACCTGGATGGTCGGGTAATCGACTTCGGGCAGCGCCGAAATCGGCAGCACGCGGTAAGCCAGCGCCCCGGCCAGCATGATCGCCAGCATGAACAGCGACGTCGCCACCGGGCGCAGGATGAACAGGCGCGAGGGATTCATGCGGCGCAGGCCGGCGCGGAGCCGGGACCCTCGCTAAGCATCCGTTCGAGTGGCATCCGTTCGAGTGGCATCCGTTCGAGTGGCATCCCTTCGAGTGGCATCCCTGTTGGTTGCATGGGCTGCCGGGGCCCTACTGGGCGCCCTTGCCGGCGCCGCCGGCATCGCGCCGCTGGCGCAGCTCGCGCATCTTCTGCTTGCGCTCGTCCTCCGGAAGTTTGCGGATCTCCTCGCCAAACTCGCCGCGATCGATGCGCGCATTGGTTTCGGCCCAGCGCTTGGCGCGTTCTTCCGGTGTCATCGACTGGAATCCGCCCGCAGATCCGCCGGCGGCAGGCGCGTCCGGCGCCTTTGCGGCCCCCTGACCGGCGGCCGGGGCACCGGGACCCGCTGCCGCACCAGCCTTGGCCGCGCCCGCATCGCCTGCGGCACCGCTCCCCTTGCGCGGACCGCCCTTGCCCGCTGCTTCGCGCGCGCCCAGGTCCACCCGCGCGCCCTCGCGCAGCTTGTCGCCTCCGTCGACCACGACCATCTCGCCGGCCACGAGGCCCGATTCCACCGCGGTGAAGGTGCCCTGCGCCGGGCCGGGCACGATCTTGCGCACCGACGCGGTGTTGCCCGCATTCACGATGTAGACGAACGTCCCCGGCGTGCCGCGCTGGATGGCGGCGGTGGGCACCAGCACCGCGCCGCGCTTCACGTCGATGAGCATGCGCACATTGACGAACTGGCTGGGGAACAGCGCATTGTCGGAATTGGCGAAGAGCGCCTTGAGC
>JBBQCV010000059.1:0-17763 GCA_038319115.1 Burkholderiales bacterium
TCGCTTTGCACTGACCATCCCTGACCGTGTAATCCCGCCCGCAAGCTTAACGCTTAAGCCGATTCGGGCAAGGCCCGCGTGTTAAAATTTCGTGTTCGGCGCCTTGCCCCCGGAACTGCATTTTGGGCAGCAGTTGGGCAGTAGTTGGGCAGAAATTCGGCGCCCTCGGCATGGCGCCCCGGCGCCTGCCGGATTCAATCGTCGCAACTGGGTAAGCATGGACCAATTCGCAAAAGAAACCCTCCCGATCAGCATCGAAGAGGAGATGAGACGCTCGTACCTCGATTACGCCATGAGCGTGATCGTCGGCCGGGCCCTGCCCGATGTGCGCGACGGCCTCAAGCCGGTGCACCGGCGTGTGCTCTTTGCGATGTACGAGCTGTCCAACGACTGGAATCGGGCCTACAAGAAGTCGGCGCGTATCGTCGGCGACGTCATCGGCAAGTACCACCCGCACGGCGACACCGCGGTGTACGACACCATCGTGCGCATGGCGCAGGATTTCTCGTTGCGCTACATGTTGGTCGACGGGCAGGGAAACTTCGGCTCGGTCGATGGCGACAACGCCGCGGCGATGCGCTACACCGAAATCCGCATGGCCCGGATCGGCCATGAGCTGCTGGTCGACATCGACAAGGAAACCGTCGATTTCGGGCCCAACTACGACGGGTCGGAAAACGAGCCGCTCGTGATGCCGGCACGCATTCCGAACCTGCTGATAAACGGTTCGTCGGGTATCGCCGTGGGCATGGCGACCAACATCCCGCCGCACAACCTGACCGAGGTCGTGAACGCGTGCCTCGCGATGCTGGAGCGTCCGGAAATCACCATCGACGAGCTGATCGAAATCGTACCGGCGCCCGATTTCCCGACGGCCGGGATCATTTACGGGATCTCAGGGGTTCGCGAGGGGTATCGCACCGGGCGCGGACGCGTAGTGATGCGGGCCAAGACCCATTTCGAGGATATCGGCAAGGGCGACCGGCAGGCCATCATCGTCGACGAGCTGCCCTACCAGGTGAACAAGAAGACGCTGCTCGAGCGCATCGCCGAGCTGGTCGGCGACAAGAAGATCGAAGGCATTTCCGACATCCGCGACGAGTCCGACAAGGACGGGATGCGGGTGGTGATCGAGCTCAAGAGGAACGAGCTGCCCGAGGTGATCCTCAACCACCTGTACAAGCACACCCAGTTGCAGGACACGTTCGGCATGAACATGGTTGCGCTGGTCGATAACCAGCCAAAGGTTCTCAACCTCAAGGACCTCATCGAGTGCTTCCTGGCGCACCGGCGCGAAGTGGTCACGAGGCGCACGGTATTCGAGCTCAGGAAAGCACGTGAACGTGGTCACATCCTCGAAGGCCTCGCGGTGGCATTGTCGAACGTCGACGAGGTGATCGAGCTCATCAAGCGCGCCCCGACCCCCGCGGAAGCCAAGCGCGGGCTCATGGGCAAGGCGTGGCCGTCGGCGACCGTGCGCGACATGCTCGATCGTGCGGCCGCGGAAGCGTTCCGGCCCGAAGGGCTCGCGCCAGAGTTCGGCCTAAGAGACGCCGGGTACCTGCTTTCAGACGAGCAGGCCCAGGCGATCCTCGAGCTGCGTCTGCAGCGCCTCACCGGGCTCGAACAGGACAAGATCGTTGCCGAATACAAGGAGGTCATGGAGAACATCGCCGACCTTCTCGATATCCTCGCCAAGCCCGCGCGCATCACCGCGATGATCGGCGAGGAACTCAAGCAGATCCGCGACCAGTTCGGGGACGCCCGCCGCAGCGTAATCGAACTCAACACCGAGGACATCTCGCTCGAGGACCTCATCTCCCCGCAGGACATGGTGGTGACGTTTTCGCATGGAGGCTATGTCAAGTCGCAGCCACTCGCCGATTACAGCGCCCAGCGCAGGGGCGGGCGCGGCAAGCAGGCCACCGCGACCAAGGAGGACGACTTCATCGACCGCCTGTTCGTCGCCCACACGCACGACTACCTGCTGTGCTTCTCCAACCGGGGGAGACTCTACTGGCTCAAGGTCTACGAGGTGCCGCAGGGAACGCGCACGAGCCGCGGCAAGCCGATCGTGAACGTCTTCCCCCTCGAAGACGGGGAGAAGATCACCGCGGTCGTGACGGTGAAGGAGTTTGACGAGCAGCACTTTGTGTTCATGGCGACCTCGCAGGGCACGGTGAAGAAGACGCCGCTGACCGAGTTCTCGCGCCCGCGCCCCTCGGGAATCATTGCCGTAGGGCTGGACGACAATGATTTCCTCATCGGCGCCGCGCTCACGGACGGCAGCTATGACGTCATGCTGTTTTCCGATGCGGGCAAGGCGGTGCGATTCGAGGAGGGCGACGTAAGGCCCATGGGCCGGCAGGCCACCGGCGTTCGCGGCATGCGCCTGGCTGAGGATGGGAGCCAGCACGTGGTATGCATGTTGGTAGCCAAGGACGAGAAGCAAACCGTCCTCACCGGGACCGAGAACGGGTTCGGCAAGCGCACCCCGATCGCGCAATACACGCGGCACGGCCGCGGTACGCAGGGGATGCTCGCCATCCAGGCCTCGGAGCGCAATGGCCCCCTCGTGGGGGCGATCCTCGTCGATGACACCGACGAGGTCATGCTGATCTCCACACGCGGGGTCCTGATCCGGATGAAAGTCGCGCAGATCCGCGAGCAGAGACGCACGACCCAGGGCGTCACGCTGATAGCCCTGGGCGAAGGGGAAAAGCTCGCCGGCCTCGAGCGCGTGGTGGAAACCGATGTAGAGGGTCCCAACGGGAACGGAGAGCCCGAAGAGGCATCACCGGGCGGCAGTCCCGATGGCGGCACCGAAACGGCCGGCTAGGCAATGAACCGGATCTGGAATTTCAGCGCCGGGCCGGCGGTGCTGCCGCAAGAGGTCCTTGCGCGTGCCGGTGACGAGATGCTCGACTGGCATGGCTCGGGCATGAGCGTCATGGAAATGAGCCATCGCGGCAAGCAATTCATGGGCATCGCCGGGGAGGCCGAGTCCGATCTGCGCGAGCTCCTTGCGATTCCGCCCCATTTCCGCGTGTTATTCCTGGCGGGCGGCGCTACGCTTCAGTTTTCCGCCATCCCCCTGAACCTGCTGGGCGCCAGTCGCAAGGCCGATTTCGTCATTACCGGCGAATGGTCGAGGAAAGCAGCCAATGAGGCAAAGTCCTATTGCGACGCCCACACTGCGGCCACGGCCGAAGACCGCAATTTCACCTACGCGCCGCGCGAGGGCGCCTGGAAAGTCCGCCCCGATGCGGCCTACGTCCACTACTGCTCGAACGAAACGATAGGCGGAGTCGAATTCCACTGGGTGCCCAGCACCGGTGACGTGCCGCTGGTGGCCGATGCTTCGTCGCACATCCTTTCGCGCCCGCTCGATGTGGCGCGATTCGGGTTGATTTATGCCGGGGCGCAGAAGAATATCGGCCCGGCGGGCCTGACCATCGTGATCGTGCGCGACGATTTGCTCGGGCACGCGCGAAGCGATACGCCCAGCGTGCTCGATTACAAGCAGCAGGCCGATGCCGCCTCGATGCTCAACACGCCCCCTACCTATGGGATCTACATGGCGGGGCTGGTGTTCAAGTGGCTCAAGCAACTCGGCGGACTGGCCGAGATGGAAAGGCGAAACGTTGCCAAGGCGAAGCTGATTTACGATGCCCTCGATGCAAGCGGTTTTTACCGGACCGCTGTCGCAGTGGAAGATCGGTCTCGCATGAACATTCCCTTCAACCTTGGGGACGAAGCCTTGGTGCCTCAATTCCTCGAGGGCGCGCAAGAGCGCGGCATGGTCCAGCTGAAGGGGCATCGCCTTGTCGGCGGGATCCGCGCTTCCATTTACAATGCCATGCCGATCGAAGGTGTACGAGTGCTCGTCGATTACATGCGCGATTTCGAAAAGCGGCATGGCTGAAATGAGCGACGACATCGCCAGATTGCGGCTCGATATCGACGCCGTCGACTCCGAACTGTTGGCGCTGGTGAATCGCCGCGCCGCGTTGGCCCGGCGAGTGGGTGAACTCAAGCAGGGCGCGCCTGCGTACCGGCCCGAGCGCGAGGCCGAGATCCTGCGACGGGTAAGTTCGGGCAATCCCGGGCCTTTGCCCGGTGAGCGCGTTGTGGCGGTCTTCCGTGAGGTGATCTCCGCGTGCCGGGGAATGGAACAGGATTTGCGCGCCGGTTACCTCGGCCCCCAAGGCACATTCAGCGAGCAGGCGGTGCGCAAGCATTTCGGCCACGCGGTCGACGCGATTGCCATGGCCTCGATCGATGAAGTGTTCCGGCGCGCCGAGGCTGGCGACGCCGAATTTGCGGTGGTGCCGGTGGAGAACTCGACCGAGGGCGCAGTCGGCCGAACGCTGGACCTGCTGGTTTCGACGCCGCTGCGGATCTGCGCCGAAATCGAGCTTCGCGTGCAGCAGAACCTGATGGTGAAAGACGGCAAGCTGCAGGATATTGCGCGCGTCTATTCGCATGCCCAGTCGCTCGCCCAGTGCCACGGCTGGCTCAACCAGAACCTGCCTGCCGCCGAGCGCGTGCCGGTAGTGTCGAACGCTGAGGCCGCGCGACGCGCATCGACCGAGCCAGGTGCGGCTGCAATTGCCGGCGAAGCCGCAAGCGAGAAGTTCGGACTCTCCATTCTCGCCCGATCGATCGAGGACGATCCCAATAACACTACGCGTTTCCTGGTGCTCGGCAAGATCGAGACGACACCTACCGGCCGCGACCGTACTTCGCTCGTAATGTCCGCGGACAACAAGCCCGGCGCGGTGCACGCGCTCCTTTCCCCGCTGGCGGCCAACCGGGTGAGCATGTCCCGAATCGAATCGCGGCCCTCCCGGGCGGCCAAGAGCGGCCTGTGGGAATACCTGTTCTTCATCGACGTCGAAGGCCACCGAAACGACGAGCGCATCGCCAGCGCGCTTGCCGAACTGAGCCAGAAGGCGCCCTTCCTAAAAGTTCTCGGTTCCTATCCGGCGGCTGTCCAATGAGTGCCATTCCCGTGCCCAAGAGCGTTTCCCCCAAGGATCTTTGCGATCTTTCCCCCTCGTACGTGCGCGCAATCGCCCCGTACCAGCCCGGCAAGCCCACGTCCGAGCTGGCGCGGGAGATGGGTATCGAGGAAAAGACCATCGTCAAGCTGGCCTCGAACGAGAACCCGCGCGGCATCGGGCCGCGTACGCGCGCCGCAATCGAGGGCGCCTTGGGCGATCTCGCTCGGTACCCGGACGGCAACGGCTTCGAGCTCAAGGACGCGCTCTCGCGGCGCTATGGCGTCGGCATGGACTCCATCGTTCTCGGCAACGGATCCAACGATGTCCTCGAACTGGTTGCGATGGCCTACCTCGCAGCCGGGAGTTCCGCCGTGTACTCGCAGCATTCCTTTGCGGTGTATCCGCTGGCGACCCAGGCACGTGGCGCTCGGGGGATCAATGTGCCGGCGCGCAATTACGGGCATGACCTCGAGGCCATGGCGCGTGCGGTCGCCGAAGACACCCGCGTCGTTTTCATCGCCAACCCGAACAATCCCACCGGGACTTTCGTTGCCTACGACGAAATTGCGGAATTTCTCAAGTCCGCGCCCGATTGCATCGTCGTGCTCGACGAGGCATACAACGAATACCTGCCGCCGGAACTGCGCGTCGACACCGCAAAATGGATCAAGCGCCATCCCAACCTCGTCATTACGCGCACATTTTCCAAGGCGTATGGGCTGGCCGGACTGAGGGTAGGGTACGCGCTGGCTCATCCGATGGTCGCGGACCTCATGAACCGGGTCCGTCAGCCATTCAACGTCAACAGCATTGCGCTGACCGCGGCCGCCGCTGCCCTGGACGACATGGAGTTCGTGGCCAAGAGTTATGCCGAAAACCGCGCGGGGATGAAGCGGATCGAAGAGGGCGCCACGGCCCTGGGGCTCGACTTCATCCCGTCGTATGGCAACTTCATCACCATCCGCGTCGGCAAGGCCGCCGACGTATTCAAGCGCCTGCTAAAGCGCGGCGTCATCGTGCGACCCGTCGCCGGTTACGACCTCCCGGAGCATTTGCGCGTTTCGATCGGCACGCCCGAGGAGAACGAGCGCTTTCTCACGGCGCTCGCCGCGAGCCTGAAGGAGTAGCCTCCCAGATGGTTGCGGTGCCTCCGCGATTCGGTCGCGTAGCCGTCATAGGCGTGGGACTCATCGGCGGATCCTTCGCCCTCGCGCTCAAGGCGGCCCACGCCTGCGGCGAAGTCGTCGGAGTGGGACGCAATCCGGACAACATGCGGGTGGCGAAGGACCTCGGCATCGTTGACGTGATCGAGGCCGACGCGGCCCTCGCGGTGCAGGGAGCGGATTTGGTCCTTGTGGCGGCGCCGGTGGCGCAATTCGCCGACATCTTTGCTCGTATCGCCCCCCGTCTTGGCCCGTCCACGCTCGTGATGGATGCCGGCAGCACGAAGCAGGACGTCGTCGCAGCGGCCCGCGCGTCGCTGGGGTCCCGGATCGCCCAGTTCGTCCCTGCCCATCCCATTGCGGGAGCGGAGCACAGCGGGGCGGGTGCTGCGAAGGCCGATCTCTACCGCGGTAAACGCGTGGTCCTCGCCCATCTGCCGGAGAATCCGGCATCGCTCATAGGACTCGCTGCCTGGGCCTGGGAGGCTTGCGGTGCACGCATTTCGCACATGACGCCTGCCGAACACGATGCCGTATTTGCCGCAGTAAGCCACCTTCCGCACATCCTCGCTTTTGCGCTGGTGCACGAGTTTTCCGGCCGCCCCAACTGTGGCCAGTTGTTCGGCTACGCCGCCGGGGGGTTCCGCGATTTCACCCGCATTGCCTCGAGCCATCCGGAGATGTGGCGCGATATTTCCGTCGCGAACCGCGAAGCCCTGACTGCAGAACTGGACCGCTACATCGCGAAACTGGCCGCCCTGCGCGAACCACTGGCTGCCGGTGATGCCGAGGCGCTGGAGAAGCTGTTTACCAAATCGCGCGATGCCCGCAACCGATGGCTCGCGGGCGAGTTCGATACTTGAGCGCCGAGTTCCTCGATCTGGGCCCGATAGCGCGCGTTGCCGGCACCGTCGCGTTGCCAGGCTCGAAGAGTATTTCCAACCGCGTTCTCCTGCTTGCGGCGCTCGCACAAGGCGCATCAACGGTATGCGACGTCCTCGATGCAGACGATACGCGCGTCATGCTCTCCGCACTGCGCGCGCTGGGAATCAACGTGACACAGCGTGCTCCGTCGCGAGTTGGGATCGAGGGGTGCGCAGGCGCCATTCCCGTCCGGAGGGCCGACCTTTTCCTCGGCAACGCTGGTACCGCTTTCCGCCCGCTCACCGCGGTGCTCGCATTGGCGGGGGGAGAGTACCGTGTCGCTGGCGTGCCCCGAATGCATGAAAGGCCGATCGGCGACCTCGTCGATGCTTTGCGTGCGCTCGGGGCGAGCGTTGACTACACGGGCGTGGCGGGCTATCCGCCACTGTCTATTCACGCGGGCAAGCTCGATCTCGACCGGCCGGTGTGCGTGCGCGGGAATGTGTCTTCCCAGTTCCTTACCGCACTCCTGATGGCGTTGCCGCTCGCGGGGCGCCAGTGCGTGCTCGAGGTCGAAGGCGAACTGATTTCCAAGCCCTACGTCGAAATCACACTGAACCTGATGCGTCGCTTCGGAATTCAGGTCGAGCGGGACGGCTGGCGATCATTTCGGTTGCCCGGTGGCGGCTATGCGAGCCCGGGCGAAATCCATGTGGAAGGCGATGCCTCATCCGCCACGTATTTCCTCGCGGCGGGCGCCATCGCCGGCGGGCCGGTAAGGGTAACGGGGGTGGGGCGAGACAGCATCCAGGGTGACATAAGGTTCGTGGAGGTGCTCGAGCGAATGGGTGCGAGCGTTACCACTGGCCCAAATTGGATAGAGGCGTCCCGAAAGGGCCGTCTGCGAGCCCTGGACGCCGACCTGAACCACATTCCGGACGCAGCTATGACGGCCGCCATGCTCGCGCTATTCGCCGACGGCCCGAGCACGCTACGCAACATCGCGAGCTGGCGGGTCAAGGAAACCGACCGGCTCGCAGCTATGGCCACGGAGTTGCGCAAGCTCGGCGCCGGAGTGGAGGAAGGCAGCGATTACCTGCGCGTCACGCCTCCGGCGCCATTTCAATCGGCCGTCATCGACACCTACGACGACCACCGCATGGCGATGTGTTTCTCCCTTGCTGCGTTGGGAGGGGTTCCGATTCGAATCAACGACCCGGCTTGCGTGGGGAAGACGTTCCCGGAATATTTCAGTGTGTTTTCAAAGCTGTCGGGCGGGTCACAATGACCTTGAGAGTACCGGTCATCACCATTGATGGGCCTTCGGCTTCGGGCAAGGGGACAGTGGCCTGCCGGCTCGCCGAGACGCTCGGATTCCACTACCTCGAAAGCGGCGCCCTCTACCGTCTCCTGGCGTTGGCTTCGCAGATCGGGGGCATCCAGAGCGATGACGAGGAAGCGCTGGCCACCCTGGCATCCGGACTGGATGTCCGCTTCGTGTCCGACAAGGTTTTCCTTTCCGGACAGGAGGTTGCCGAAAAACTCAGGGAGGAGGACATCGGCAAGCTCGCGTCCGCTGTCGCCAGCCTGCCGCTGGTGCGGGCAGCGCTGCTCGGTCGTCAACGAGCATTCCGGCAGGCCCCCGGACTGGTCGCCGACGGCCGTGACATGGGGACGGTGATATTTCCCGACGCGATGCTCAAAGTGTTTCTCACGGCGAGCGTGCAAGTACGCGCGGAGCGTCGGTATAAACAGTTGAATGGCAAAGGAATACGTGCTAATCTCGCGTCCCTTTCCCGGGACCTAGCCGAGCGCGATGAGCGCGATGTGAAACGTGCGGCAGCCCCGCTCGTACCGGCGACCGACGCAGTGCACCTCGACTCGACGGACCTTTCGGTGGACGAAGTTGTCAGGTGGGTCGAGGAGAAGGCCAGGGAAAAGATCGAGTCGCTGTAAGATCGTTGATCCAGAAGAGTTTATTCTGGACCAGTAGCGGTTCAAACGGTGGCCGGGCGGCGCATTTGCCGTCAGGCCTTTATTTGCAACTCAGCCCGACCTGAGGTTTCTCCCGGAAGGAGATCCCAGGCGGCCCAAACCAGGTCCCTTTTACATGTCCAGTCTGTCTTCTGCAGTGCCCAGCACCGTTACGCCTCCTCACGCCGCAGACTCCTTTGCCGCGCTGTTCGAGGAAAGCCTCTCGCGCAAGGAAATGCGCATTGGCGAGGTCATCACCGCCGAAGTCGTCGCGGTCGACCATAATTTCGTTACGGTCAATGCCGGGCTGAAGTCCGAAAGCCACATTCCCCTCGAAGAATTCCGCAGCGATGCCGGCGTTCTCGACGTCAAGATCGGCGACTTCGTGAGTGTGTCGATCGAAGCCCTCGAAGACGGTTTCGGCGAAACGCGCCTGTCGCGCGACAAGGCCAAGCGCCTTGCCGCCTGGATGGATCTCGAAAAAGCGCTCGAAGAGGGCGCCAAGATCGAAGGCACGATCACCGGCAAGGTAAAGGGCGGCCTGACGGTCATGGCCAACGGCATCCGCGCGTTCCTCCCCGGGTCACTGGTCGACCTGCGCCCGGTCAAGGACACGACGCCGTTCGAAGGCAAGACCATGCTGTTCAAGGTCATCAAGCTCGACCGCAAGCGCAACAACGTCGTCGTCTCGCGCCGCGCGGTGCTGGAGGAAACGGCGGGCGCCGAGCGCGAGCAGCTCCTGTCGACGCTGTCCGAAGGCGCGACGGTCAAGGGCATCGTCAAGAACATCACCGACTATGGCGCGTTCGTCGACCTCGGCGGCATCGATGGCCTGCTCCATATCACCGACCTGGCCTGGCGTCGCGTCAAGCATCCTTCCGAAGTGCTCGCCGTGGGTGACGAAGTCACCGCCAAGGTCCTCAAGTTCGACACCGAGAAAAATCGCGTGTCGCTTGGCCTCAAGCAACTGGGCGAAGACCCGTGGGTGGGCATCTCGCGCCGTTATCCCCAGGGCACCCGCCTGTTCGGCAAGGTCACGAATCTCACCGACTACGGCGCGTTCGTCGAGGTCGAGTCGGGCATCGAAGGGCTCGTGCACGTCTCCGAAATGGACTGGACCAATAAGAACGTGCACCCCTCCAAGGTGGTGCAGGTCGGCGACGAGGTCGAAGTCATGATCCTCGAGATCGACGAGGACCGTCGCCGCATTTCGCTCGGCATGAAGCAGTGCATGCCCAATCCCTGGGACGACTTCGCGCGCGACTTCAACAAGGGCGACAAGGTCAAGGGCCAGATCAAGTCGATCACCGACTTCGGCGTGTTCATCGGGCTGCCCGGCGGGATCGACGGCCTGGTGCACCTATCCGACCTGTCCTGGTCACAGCAGGGCGAGGAAGCGGTGCGCAATTTCAAGAAGGGCGACGAAATCGAGGCCCTGGTCCTCGCGATCGACGTCGAGCGCGAGCGCATTTCCCTGGGCATCAAGCAGATGGAAGGCGATCCGTTCACCAACTTCATCGCGAGCAACGAGAAGAACACGATCCTCGACGGCACGGTAAAGACGGTCGACGCCAAGGGCGCGGTGATTTCGCTTGGCGGCGACATCGAAGGTTACCTGCGTGGGTCGGAGTTCTCGCGCGACCGCATCGATGACCTGCGCACGGTGCTCAAGGAAGGCGACTCGGTGCAGACCATGATCATCAACGTCGACCGGAAGAACCGCTCGATCAACCTCTCGGTCAAGGCGAAGGACATGGCCGACGAAACCGAGGCGATGAAATCGCTGCGCAGCGAAAGCGCGGCGAGTGCCGCGGGCAGCACGAACCTCGGCGCGTTGCTGCGTGCCAAGCTCGACAAGAACAGCCCGCCGCAGCAGTAGCGACGGGGGAGCGCAGTAAAGCGGCAGGCAGGCGAAAAAGGGGAAAGTCCGGTCATGACCAAGTCCGAACTGATCGCTCGGCTGGCGCAGCGCTATCCGCAGCTGGTCGCGAAGGATGCCGAATACGCGGTGAAGATGATTCTCGATGCGATGACCCAGGCTTTGCTGGAGGGGAATCGCATCGAAATCCGCGGTTTCGGCAGCTTTGGCCTGAATTACAGGCCCCCGCGCGTCGGGCGCAACCCCAAATCGGGCGAGAAAGTGCATGTGCCCGAGAAGTACGTGCCGCATTTCAAGGCGGGCAAGGAATTGCGTGAACGGGTCGATGCTGCGGAGGCCGAGGCGGCGGCGACAGCGTCCTGACGGAGGACTGAGCCATGCGCTATCTCACGTGGTCCGTTCGACTGGTCGTGTTCCTTTTCCTGCTCGCGTTTGCAGTCAAGAATACCGATCCGGTCACACTTCGATTCTATTTCGAGCTGGCTTGGCAAGCGCCGCTGATCGTTCTCCTGCTGGCGTTCTTCGCAGCGGGAGCGGTTTTTGGTGTGGGCGCGGCGCTTGCAACGCTGTTTCGGCAGAGGCGCGAGAACATTGAGCTCAAGCGTTCGCTCGATGAGCTTCGCGCCCGTTCCGCCGCGGCCGCGGACCCGGTGCCGCCCCCTGCGGTGGACGCGTGACCGAATTCGAGTACTGGTGGCTGATCGGATTCCCGTTGTTTTTCGGCCTCGGATGGCTTGCAGCGCGCATCGACATCAAGCACCTCCTGACTGAATCGCGTGCGCTGCCCCGATCGTATTTCAAAGGCCTCAACTTCCTGCTGAACGAGCAGCCCGACAAGGCGATCGAGGCTTTCATAGAGGTCGTCAAAGTCGACCCGGAGACGGTCGAGTTGCACTATGCGTTGGGCAGCCTGTTCCGGCGACGCGGGGAATACGATCGTGCCATCCGCATGCACCAGAACCTGATCGACCGGGCGGACCTGTCGGCCGACCAACGGCTGGCGGCCCTGTTTGAGCTGGGGCAGGATTACCTCAAGGCGGGTATCCTCGATCGGGCCGAAGACGTGTTCGAGCGCCTGCGCGAGGGGCCACTGGCGGCTGAAGCCAGGAATTTCCTGCTAGAAATCTACCAAGCGGAAAAGGAGTGGCAGAAAGCCATCGGAATGGCGGCCGAGATCGAGGCCGGGCCCATTGAGTCTCGCGCCGAATCGCACAATAAGGAAGTGGCGCATTTCTACTGCGAGCTGGCGGCCTTCGAGGCCACCCACTCGCGCCCTGACGATGCGCGCCGCCACTTGCAGGCGGCGCTCGATGCGAATCGCAAATGCGTGCGTGCCAGCCTGCAGCAAGGCGATCTCGAGCGCAGCCTGGGCAACAGCGAAGCGGCGATCGAGCACTGGAAGCGAATCGAAACGCAGGACCCCGCCTACCTCGCATTGGCTGCCCAGCGGCTGCTCGATGTGCTGCGTGACACGGGCAGGCTCGAGGAGGGCCTGACGCTGCTGGCGGGGCATCTCGAAAGGTACCCCTCGCTGGATCTGCTCGATACGGTCTTCCAGTACACGCTCGATGCGAACGGGGCCGAAGCGGCATATACGCTCGTGCGCGACGAATTGCGCCGCAATCCGACGCTGGTCGGGCTCGACCGGCTGCTCGAAGCGCAGATTGCCGGTGCCTCATCGCCAGACCGGCGCCGCGACCTTGAATTGGTAAAGAACCTGGTGCACAGCCATGCACGACGCCTGACGCGCTATCGCTGCGAAAATTGTGGCTTTCGCGCGCGCCAATTCCATTGGCACTGCCCGGCCTGCGGTGGGTGGGAAACCTACCCACCCCGAAGGTCGGAAGAATTTGAGCTCGTTCCCTGAGGAATCCCTAAATGCAGGTAAGTGTCATCGGTTCAGGATACGTCGGCCTTGTTACGGGCGCATGCCTGGCGGACGCCGGCAACCACGTCTTGTGTTGCGACGTGGACGTAAAAAAAATTGCCACCCTCAATGCGGGCCGGTTGCCCATCTTCGAGCCGGGCCTCGATGCAATCGTCGCGCGGAACCTCGCCGCAGGTCGGCTGGTGTTCTCCACTGACCTCGCGGCAAGCGTGGCGCACGGGGAATTGCAGTTTATCGCGGTAGGCACGCCTCCCGGCGAGGATGGCTCGGCCGATCTTTCGCACGTGGTCTCGGCTGCGCGGACGATCGGGCGTCACATGAACGAGTACCGCGTCGTCGTCAACAAATCTACCGTGCCGGTCGGCACTGCGGACGAGGTGGCCGCAGCGATCGGCGAAGAGCTTGCGGCGCGCGGGGCGGACATCCCGTTCAGCGTGGTTTCGAACCCGGAGTTCCTCAAGGAAGGCGCGGCGATCGAGGATTTCATGCGCCCCGACCGCATCGTTATCGGCAGCGAGGACGAGCGTGCGACACAGCGCCTGCGGGAACTCTATGCGCCGTTCCAGCGCAACCACGAGCGCATCATGGTAATGAGCGTACGCTCGGCCGAGCTGACAAAGTATGCGGCGAACGCAATGCTTGCGACGCGCATTTCGTTCATGAACGACCTGGCCAACCTTGCCGAGCGGATTGGCGCCGACATTGAGGAAGTGCGGCGCGGCATCGGGTCGGATCCCCGCATTGGCTACCATTTCCTCTATGCAGGGGCCGGGTTCGGCGGCTCATGCTTCCCAAAGGACGTGAAGGCCCTGCAGCGCACCGCCGAACGCGCGGGCCATCCCCTGCGGCTGCTTTCGGCGGTCGATGCGGTCAACGAATCCCAGAAAGGCGTGATCGCGGCGAAGGTCAAGCGCCGGTTCGGTGCCGACCTTTCGGGGCGGCGATTTGCGTTGTGGGGGCTCGCATTCAAGGCTAATACCGACGACATGAGGGAGGCTTCGAGCCTGGCGCTGATTGCCGATCTCCTGGCTGCCGGCGCTGAAATACGCGCCTACGATCCGGTCGCTCGCGTCGAAGCCGGCAAGCTGTTCGCGAGAGATACCCGTGTGACCTTCGGCGACAGCGCCGAAACGGTGCTCGAAGGGTGCGATGCCCTTTGCATCGTGACGGAATGGCAGGAGTTCCGCAGCCCGGACTTCGAAGTGATCAAGGCGAAACTCAGGACTCCCGCCATTTTCGACGGGCGCAACCTGTATGAACCGGCCGCGATGCAAAGGATGGGGATCGAATACTTCCCCATCGGCAGACCATCGGGTACCCGCGCAGCGAACGCGACCCCGGCAACGGGACAACCGGTGGCGTGAGCAGTATGGCCCAGGAGACTTTCCCGACGCAAAAGGCCCGCATCCTTGTGGTCGGTGATGTCATGCTCGACCGCTACTGGTTCGGGGATGTGGGCCGCATTTCGCCCGAAGCGCCCGTTCCTGTGGTGCGAGTTACCCGGACCGAAGAGCGCCCCGGTGGCGCGGCAAACGTTGCTCGTAACTGCGCGGCGCTCGGCGCCCGGACGCAACTCCTCTCGGTCATAGGCAACGACGAAGCAGGGGCAAAGCTCGCAGGCCTCATGGAGGGCGAAGGCATCCAAGCCAACCTGCACAGGGACGCATCGATGGATACCACGGTAAAACTGCGGATCATCGGGCGCCAGCAGCAGCTTCTGAGAGTCGATTTCGAGACGCCCCCGTCCGGCGAGGTGCTCGCCTCCAAGCTTGCCGATTTCGAGGCTGGCCTGCCCGATTGCGACGCCGTCATCCTGTCGGATTACGGCAAAGGCGGGCTTACCCATATCTCGACCATGATCGGGATGGCACGCACTGCCGGGAAACGGATCCTCGTGGATCCAAAAGGCGACGACTATTCCCGCTACGAAGGTGCAGACCTCATTACACCGAACCTCGGCGAACTGCGCGAAGTGGTTGGCTCCTGGAAGGACGAGGCCGACCTTACCGCGCGGGCGCAGAAGCTGCGTTCCGAGCTTCGTCTGCGCGGGCTCCTGCTCACGCGCAGTGAACATGGAATGACACTTTTCGATGACGCAGGGGCGATGCATGTCCCGGCGCAGGCGCGCGAAGTGTACGATGTCAGCGGAGCCGGCGACACCGTCATCGCTTCGCTTGCCGTGATGCTGGCTGCCGGTGCCACACTGGCCGAATCGGTCCATATTGCCAACCGCGCGGCCGGCATTGTGGTGGGTAAATTGGGCACCGCTGTGGCCACGCGAGAAGAGCTCTTCGGGTAAGCCTCGGAAATTTCAACCATGTACACGATTGTCACCGGCGCCGCCGGGTTCATTGGGTCGCGCATCGTCGCGGGTCTCAGTCGCGCGGGCGTCCGCGGCATCATTGCGGTCGACAACCTCGAGAATTCGGCAAAGTTCACCAATCTCCTGGGATCTGAACTCGAGGACTTCATCGATAAGCGCGAATTCCTCGACAGGCTCGGTGAAGGCGAATTCGACGGGGCGGTGGAGGCAGTCCTGCACCAGGGCGCGTGCTCGGACACGATGGAATCCGATGGTCGCTACATGATGGACAACAATTACCGCTATTCGCGCCGCCTCCTCGAGTGGTGCCAGGAGGAAGAGGTCCCGCTTCTGTACGCATCTTCGGCCGCAGTCTACGGCGCCGGGCCGGAGTTCCGCGAGGAGCGCCGGTTCGAGGCTCCCCTGAACATCTACGGCTACTCCAAATACCTGTTCGACCAATGCGTGCGCCAGCGCCTTGCCGACCGCACTGCCCAGGTCGCAGGTTTCCGGTATTTCAATGTGTACGGGCCTCACGAGTCGCACAAGGGGCGCATGGCTTCCGTCGCCTGGCACGGGTACAACCAGTTTCTGGAGACAGGCAGGATAAAGCTCTTCGTCGGAAGCAATGGCTACCCGAATGGCGCCCAGCAACGCGATTTCGTCCATGTCGATGACGTCGTCGATCTCAATATCTGGTTCCTGGAGAACCGCGAAGTTTCCGGCATCTACAACTGCGGTACCGGGCGGGCAGAAACCTTCAATGACGTGGCGGAGGCGGTCGCCAATGCAGTGCGGGCATCCCGGAACGAACCCCGCCTCACGCTCGAGGAACTCGTCGCGGACGGCAAGATCGAATACATTCCGTTTCCGGATGCGCTTGTGGGAAAGTACCAGAGTTATACGCAGGCGGATCTCACGCAGTTGCGCGGTACCGGCTACCAAGGGCGGTTCCGGGGCGTAGCGCAAGGTGTGGATGAGTACGTCCGGCACCTCCTTTCCACGCGTCCCTCCCGCGCCGAGGCCTGACATGGACTACCAAACGCTCGAGAGTGCGGTCGGCAACACGCCGCTGGTTCGCCTCAAGCGCATTCCTGGGGAGGCGAACGAGGCTGCGGGCAATGTCATCCTGGCCAAGCTGGAGGGCAACAATCCGGCGGGCTCGGTCAAGGACCGGCCGGCCCTCTCGATGGTCATGCATGCGGAGCAGGCCGGACGCATCAAACCGGGCGACACGCTGATCGAGGCCACCAGCGGTAACACGGGCATCGCCCTGGCCATGGTGGCAGCGATGAGGGGTTACCGTATGGTGCTGATCATGCCGGAGAACCAGTCGCTGGAACGTCGCCAAAGCATGCGGGCTTTCGGGGCGGAACTCGTACTCACACCGAAATCGGGCGGCATGGAGGCCGCACGGGACTTGTCCGAGCGCATGGTGGCCGAAGGCAAGGGTGTCATGCTCGACCAGTTCGCTAACCCCGACAATCCAGTGGCCCATTACGAGGGTACTGGCCCCGAAATCTGGCGCGATACGGGGGGCAAGGTCACCCACTTCGTGTCGAGCATGGGGACCACCGGCACCATCATGGGGGTGTCGCGCTTCCTCAAGGAAAACAATCCGGTCATCTGCATCGTCGGCTGCCAGCCGGAAGAGGGCGCCCAGATCGCGGGGATCCGGAAGTGGCCCGAAGCTTACCTGCCAAAAATCTACGACAAGTCGCGCGTCGACCGGCTTGAATATGTGGGGCAGGCCGATGCCGAGGACATGACGCGACGCCTGGCCCGCGAGGAAGGAATATTTGCCGGCGTCTCCTCGGGTGGCGCGATGTGCGTAGCGCTTCGGCTCGCGGCTTCGCTCCACGACGCGGTGATTGTGTCGATTGTGTGCGATCGCGGCGACCGATACCTCTCGACCGGCATTTTCCCGGATTGATGGGAAGCGCAGCTTGACGCCGATTCTCGCGTTCGATATCGAGACGGTGCCCGATTGCGCGGGCATCCGGCGCCTGTACGAATTGCCCGACACACTCTCCGACCAGGAGGTGGCCGAGGTCGCCTTCCAGAAGCGCCGTGCCGTCACGGGCGGGGATTTCCTTCAGGCGCATCTCCAGCGCGTCGTGGCGATCGCGTGCGTAATGCGCGATGACGATTCCCTGCGTGTGTGGTCCCTCGGCCAGCCCGGCGACCCAGAGCGTGCGCTCATCCAGCGGTTCTATGAAGGCATCGAGCGCTATACGCCGCAGCTGGTTTCGTGGAATGGCGGTGGGTTTGACCTGCCGGTCCTGAACTATCGTGCCCTGATGCATGGGGTCAATGCGGCGCAGTTCTGGGAAGCAGGTGAAGAGAACCGCGATTTCCGGTTCAATAATTACACCAGCCGCTACCACACGCGGCATCTGGACCTCATGGATGTGCTGGCGATGTACCAGCCGCGCAACAACTGTCCGCTGGACGAGGTAGCTCAGCTTGCCGGCCTGCCTGGCAAGATCGGCATGCACGGATCGGAAGTCTGGGAGGCCTTCCGTACCGGCGGGATAGAGCGCATCCGCAGCTACTGCGAAGCCGATACGGCAAACACTTACCTGCTCTACCTGCGCTACCAGGTCATGCGCGGAGCGATGGGAATGGAGCAGTTCCGGCGCGAGTGCGCAGTCCTGCGTGCGGCCCTCGAAAAGCTGGCCCAGCCG
>JBBQCV010000060.1:0-17728 GCA_038319115.1 Burkholderiales bacterium
GAAGCTGGACGACGAAAACTGGCACGTGCTGACTGTTTCGCGTCGCGATCCGAAGAGCGGCGAATACACCATGGAGAAGGCGCCTTGTTATCACCTGGTTGCGGATGACGAGTAGCACTATCCCCGCGTGAATATTATTGATAAAACCGATGAGGAGATCCTGGCAATGGCCGGGCCCCTGTGGCGCGACCTCGTCAAGAATTCGAACGAAGGCAAATACGGGGATTTCGTAAGGAACTTTTCCAATCCCATGGCGCTTGCCATGAATCATGTCGAGGCGGGTCGCCAGTTCGCGAAAAGTGAGCTGGCGAGAAACCTGTCTGAGCACGTCGACTCGCTCGGCATCATTCGCCGGGGCGAGCATGTGACGGTTCTTTACCGGCAGCGAAGCACCAAGAAGCCGGGCGAATGGCTGGGCAGACTTGTCCTGGGCTATGAAAATGAAGAGCTCAAGATTTTTGGCGCGTCCATCTTCTGAGCATTGCGGACGGATTCGACACGAGTGAAACGATCCAATGAGTGAAACCATCCAGGACGGCAAGTTCGTCGAACTGACCTACAAGGTGACCGACAAGAAAACGGGGCATGTCCTCACCAAGGTCGAATTCCCCTTGGGCTATGTTCACGGGCACAATGAAATTCTGGCGCCCTCCGTCCATAAGGAGCTGGAGGGCAAGTCCGCGGGCGACGTGATCGAAGTGCCAATCGATGGCAACCAGATCTTCGGTCCCAGGGACGAGTCGCTGGTTTTTACCGATTCCCTCGAGAACGTCCCCGAGGAGTACCGGCAAATCGGCTCCTCCATCCTCATGGAAAGCGACACGGGCCAGACCCGCAGCTTTCTCGTCACGCAGATGGACGACGAGAGACTGACTGTCGATGGCAACAATCCGCTTTGCGGCAGAGCGGTCGTTTTTACACTCGAGATTCTGACCGTGCGCGACGCAACGGATGAAGAGACGAGAGTGGGCGAGGCGGTTATTGCGGGCGCGGATATCGACCCGTCACTCCTGAGACCCGTTTAGGCAGCGGTGTAAAATTACACTGGCAATTTCCAGCTTTGGTTGACTTGTACGGGCAATCCAGAATTCACGGCATAAGAGGTGACTCATGAGCGAGCAAAAACCCCCCACAAAAGTTCCTGACGGCCTCACGCGTTTTTTTACAACGCGTCAGATGGCGCCAAACGAAAAAGGGTTTGTTGGTTACGAAACCGTGTGGAAACCGTTCCAGAAGGAAGTCGAGTACAAGACGCCGAAGAAGCCGTAGGCGTCATACCGCGGCATAGATAAGCCGGATGTCCCGCTATGACCGCGAAAGCGGCAAGTGGGACAGGAAGAGAGCGCCGGTCTATCACGTCTTCAACTGACTTCACGGGTGGGGAAAAGGTATCGGTCAGCGGCTAGCCTTGGCAGCATTTCACCCTGTGACTCAGGCGGGCCGGGGACTATAGTCTAAAAGTGGCAGTAATAGATGCGCACCGGCATAGTCCTTCCCATCCTTTTATTCGTTTCCGTGGCCATTGGCTTGACGCCGCCGCCGCTCGCTTGCGACTTCGGTTTCAGCATCCCAATACTGGAACCTGCGTAAAATTGATCAACATTTCTTGCGGAACAAAACACGCGTAAGAATCGATTTCTGACATCGCCAGCGGATGCCAGATAAGTTTCATTCTTCCGTGCGGGACTGGCGGCGTAGCGCGTCGCGGCTGGCTGCGAAGTGCTCACGAGCGATCTCGGCGGGAATTCCGGGGGCGCGGGTCGACAATCGCCTTATGCACCTGCGCCTTGAACCAAGCATCGTAGGCCGCCGCGTCGCCATCGGCAGAAACGTTCGCCGTCTCGGCGATACCATAGCGTTGGTTGAGGAATTCAACGAAATCCAGTGCCTCTTGCGCTGCAGCGTCGGGCAGTTTCAGGCTGCGTTGATAGATGGTTTCGGCCAAGGTCATCTTTTCACTCCTTTTGAGCCTTGATGGAGCAGACGAAGAGTAATACGGGACGGCACGGGACTGCTTCTGTTCACCGTGCAGAAGCTCCTGCGCCGAGTGTCCTTTGAGAAGATGACTTACGAGGCCGCCACCGGCACCGTCATCTACCGCTCCAAGATGCACCTGGGCCTGCGAGGGAAGGGCGGGGCCCCTTCCCCGCTTCGGGAACTTCCAGGTGGTGCCCGGGCCACAGTGGCTCGCGCAGTGACTGGAGCGGCGGCTGCGCCACGTTCCGGATCGCTACGACCGAAGGAAGTCCCTGTGGGACGAGCACCTGGTGCGCTACGTCGGCTTGAAGGAATGTGAACTGAGCAAACCGCGCGCGCGGGGAGCGAGCCAAAGCTCACAAGTGCCAGAATATGCCGGCCATGTGCGCATCGCCCATCGAGCCCGTGAGCGAGTTCGCCGCGCGCGCCAAGTCCGCCTGGGCGCGGCTGATTCGCAAGGTCTACGAATCCGATCCACTCGAATGCCCCAAATGTCACGGACCGATGCGCATACTCGCGCTGATCAACGATCCGCTTGTCGTGCGGCGCATCCTCGAGCACCTGGGGCTCTGGCAGCCCGAGGCGACCGAGCGCTCGCCACCAGTGCCCCCCGAGGCCTGGCCTCTGAACAGCGTCCTGCCAATGACGTATCACCCCGTTCCCGACATCGCGTAGCTTCATTCACCTATCTTTTTGACGCCGGACAGTCAGTCCTGCGTAGTCAGGATGGCGGCGATGTCTTGCCGGTCAGCGAGCAGACGGACCACGTCGAGATGATCCTCGGCTTCGAAGTAGAGCCATTGCATCGCAAATCCTTCCACTCGCCACGATCGCAGGCCCGGGATTGCGCACAACTGTCCCAGACGCGGCGAGCCCATCGCAGGCATGCGCTGGATCGGTTTAAGCGCGGCGAGGGCTGCGTCGAACATCTGCTCACCCAGTGCTGCGCCGCTCTCCTGCGCGTAGTGGCGCGCGGCGTCCACCAGGTCTTGCTCGGCCAAAGCCCGAAGCTTGGCCGCCTTCAACGCCGGTTGCCCAGGGCGCGCTCCTTCAGCTCGACGGCAACCTTGCGGGTGAGGGCGCGGCTGCCGCCCGAGTTCAGCCCTTCCTCGATCAACTCGCGCAAGCGCTTTTTGGCCTGTTCCTCCTGGTCGCGGCGGATCAGCTCCCGAAGGTACTCGCTCGTATTGCCGTACTGGCCGGAACGCACGCGCTGGTCGACGTAGCTACGCAACGCCTCGGGGAGGGCAAAGCTCATGGTATTGGTGCTCATGGCGTCAATGATCCGGCGACTATCAATAGTTGTCAAGATAGCCGCACGGCGACGACCGCGTCGGCCGCAACGAGATCACAGCCGGAACCGTGTCGCCGAGTTATCTTCTGCCGATCCACGGTCTTCAGCCACTGGATGCGCCGCTACAGATGTTCCTCGGTGCGCAGCGACAGCTCCACCATGCGCTCCAGAAGCTGTTCCACGGGCAACCCGACGAAGTTGCGCAGCACCAGTTCCTTGGCGTAGAGGCGCACGAGGTAGCGCAGCTTCAGCCCTTTGCTGCGCCCCGCGTACACGAAGTCGCGGTGGCCATTGTTGACCACGATCAGGTTGCGCGCGGTATCGAACTTCGAGCGCCAGGACTCGCCCGCCGCGCGTTCGAACGTATAGCCGGGGAGGCCCTGCGTCTCGACGGCGGCGTTACCGAGCTGGGGCAACAGCTCATGCGTGACGGTGACGAGCGCCTCGGCTTCGCAGACGACCTCGCCCTGCCGCGCGGTGACGCACACGCGCGTGAGCCCAGGCTCGGCCGCTGCGACGAAGCGTACGGCTTGGTCGCGAGGATTTTCGAGCGCGCCGGCGCCCTCCGCGATCCGCCATTGGAATTCGAGATCCTGTTCGACCCTGCGCCGCGAGCGGTCGCGAGTGAGCGAGCGCAGCTCGCGCGAGTCGCCGATGTGCACGATGCTCGACGCCGGGGATATCGTCACGCTGAACAGCGGCCCCGCGTACTCGAAGAATTGGCGCTGGCGCTCCTCGGCCAGCGCGGGCTCGGGTGCGCCCGGCATTGGTTCCTCACCTGATTCCCCGGCGGCCTGGGAGCCATTGGGGCCCGGAGTGCCACTACCAGCGCGCTGCGCCTGCGCCCGTATGTCGAACCAATCGTATTCCTCCGCCGGCAGCGCCAGCAGCGCCTCGCGGAAGGCGCGCTGGATCGTGCGCAGCTGCCCGCGGCTCGCCTGTTCCTCCTCGGCCCGCCGCTGCTCCTCGATCACCTCGATGAGCCTCGCCTCCAGGGGCGCGAGCGCTTCGCGCAGCGCCGCATACGCTTCGTCATGGATCAGTCCCGAGCGCGTGCCGGGAGTGAGATTGACGAACGGCGCATCGACGTGGCCCTGCAGATAGCTTGTCGTCCACGGTGCGCGAGCAAAATCGTCAAGCAGCGCGATGCTTTCCAGTACCCGCGTGCCGTTGCGGAACAGCGCGACGCGATTTTCTTCAGCGGGCACGTTCAGATACAGCTCGACGTAGGCGTCGCCGCGCGGTGAGCGCACTGCGGGCAACTGGTGCAGGAGCCGTCCTTCATACTGGCGCGGCTCGACCGCGTATTGCCTGCGCGCCAGCTTGTCGATGACGCTGATGCTGACGTTCGACTGGCGGATGCGGTCGCGCAACTCCGCAGCGAGATACCACTGGATTTTTTCCCCCGAGAGCGTGCGGATGCCCTCCAGCAGCGGAGCTATCTTCACTTCCGTGCCACGCTCGGCGAAGAGAGTTCGCTTGAGGGCGACGGTGTATCCGGGATCGCCTTTGCGCATGACCATCTGGTAGGCGCGCTGATCCTCGCCGCTGCAAGTCATAGTCATCTCCTCGCCCACGGTCCAGAACGAAAGAAGCCCGATGCCGAACTCGCCCTGCAGCCCGGCTGCGCCGTCCTCTTTCAGGCGCCGCTTGATCGAATCGCAGATGTGCGTGGCCACATAGCGAAAGTCCGGCCGCCCGTCGGAGTCGCGCGGCACGCCGTCGCCGTCATCGCGGATCAACAAGACATGCCTGCCGTGCTCGCGTGCGCGCGTGATCGTCACCCGGCTCGCGTGCGCATCGATCGCGTTCTCCACCAACTCGGCAATCGCCTTGAGGGGATTGGACTGCGAAAGCGCAATAATGGTGATCGCGTTCCAGTCGTCGCCGATGCGCAGCTTGCCGCGTTCACCGGAACGGGCTCTGGGTGTCTTTCCTGGCGTCGTTGGCTCGCTCACCGATCCGCGCCCCAGGGACTCACCGCTTTCACCCTCACTTCGAGGTCCACTCCCACCGCCGCCTCCACCAGCCGGTCGAAGGTGAACACGTCGTTTCCCGCGGCGAGGCGCCACATCTGCTGGCGGTCCAAGCCCATGGCCTGCGCGGCGTCAACGCGAGTCAAGTGAAGTTCCTCGATGCGCTTCAGGATCCGCGCCCGCAGCGCGGCGCGCAGTTTGCGGCTGGGTGAGGCGGCGGGCATGGCGGGCAAGCTCGCCGTTTGGCTTATGCAGGCTGCGGCCGGCGAGTGTGCGAGGAAAGAGTGGGATTGATTCACCTATCTTTTCCTTATGCCAGCACCGTTACGTTTAACCCAGTGACTCTCTTGAACGCGGCATCCCCGGTGAGAAATAGATGCCTCACGCCAAGCTGGAGACAACTCGCAGCTTGAAGCGCGTCCGGCGTGCGCAACCCGTGCTTCACCCGGATGGCCGTCGCCAGCTCGACGACATCCTTGCCGAGTTCCACCCAGACCAGATCAGGGCGGGCAAATAAAGCATCGAACGCTGACAGCGTGGGAAGTTCGTTGTTGCGTGCAGGTCGTACCCGGCATTGCAACCACGACAGTCGGCTGATCGCCGCACCCATCCTGGGGTGCTTTTTTGCTGTCCGTGCCAGCTCGGAACGTACCCGGCTGGCAAATGGCTCGGCGCCCTCGATCAGGTAGATCAGGGCGCCGGCGTCGAAAAAAGCGATCACGCCCAGCTATCGCGCTCTTCGCGCAGCGCCTTGTCGATCTGCGCCTTTCTCCTGGTACCGGTGGTCGGTCGATTCAGCAACCACTGGATGGCGGTCATCCCGACCGGTGCCGCCCCCGCTTTGTTCCGCGCCAGTTGCGCATAGTGGTCCTCGGAGAGCACCACCGCGGCAGGCTTGTTGTGTTTCACGAGATGCACCGGTCCGCGGCGCAAGCCGTCTTCGATCGCGGCCATGCCGCGGCGCTTGAGCTCGGCAGCTGTGAGTGTATTCATAGGTTACCTCGATTGGCACTAATTACAGTACTAATTATATACGATTTAGTACCGTTTGTGCCAACTGCGTGCAATGGGGGATGAGAACCCCGCGCGCCGTTGGCAAATGGATTCGTCGAACGCCGCCGACTGTCGCGCGTCGTCGCGCGTGACCAGCCCGGATCAGCACGTTCGTGTTAACTGCGCGCATAGCGCGTCTTCACTTGGCGCCGGATTCCTTCCTTCAAGTCGTCGAGCGTTCCGGGCTTCGGCGAACTCTTGGGGAACAGCGCCCGGTGCAGATCCTCGGACGTGTAACGCCCCGCGCGGCGCGGCACGACTTGCCCTGCCTCTTCGCTCCAATCCAGAACGGAGCCGGGCCCGATACCCAGCTTTCTCCGCATCTCGGCGGGAACTCAGACATGTCCCTGCGAAGTTACTTTTGAACGGGCGGCTTGCATTACCGCGGCAATGAAATGATCCGCAAGACATTGTGCCAAGGCTATTGAGTAAAGGCTATTGAGTAAATCTTGACGTTTAACGCAGAGCGTTATATTGTCAATCGTGATCCGCTCCTTCAATTCTCCGGACACCGAAGCGCTGTACAAGGGAAAACGTGTCGCGCGGTTCGCCAACTTCGAGCGCGTTGCCGCGCGCAAGCTCCAAATGCTGGATGACGCCGTTGCGCTTAAGGACCTGAAGGAGCCTCCGGGAAATCGCCTTGAGGCCCTGAAGGTCAATCGCAAGGGTCAGCACAGCATTCGCATCAACGATCAATGGCGGGTTTGCTTCGCCTGGACCGATGGCGGACCGGAACGGGTGGAGATCGTGGACTATCACTGACTGGAAAAAAGCCATGAACAAGATGCGTCCCATTCATCCCGGCGAGGTACTAAGGGAAGAGTTTCTGGAGCCGCTAGGCATGACCGCGCACGCGCTGGCACGGGCATTACGCGTACCCCCGCCGCGAATCAACGACATCGTCCGGGAACGGCGTGGCGTTTCAGCAGATACGGCGTTACGTCTGGCTCGTCACTTTGGCACCACACCGCAATTCTGGCTGAATCTCCAGGCAAGTCACGACCTCAAGATCGCGATGCGCAAAGGCGGGGCGAAGGTCGAGCGCGAAGTAGAGCCGCGCGCCGCTTAACGGGCGATCAAAGCCCTATGCCGATAACCTCTCGACCTTCGTCGACTCGGTCAAGGCCCACATCGACGGCGACGAAAAAGGGGAAGCACAGCTCTATCTGGATCGGCTCTTTCAGGCATTTGGCTGGCCAGGGCTCAAGGAGGCCGGAGCGACCTGCGAACTCAGGGTAAAGAACGACACCGGTGGCACTTCCTTCGCAGACCTGGTATGGAAGCCGATCGTGATCGTCGAGATGAAGAAGCGCGGAACCTATCTCTTCGTTCAATCTTCTCGATGAATGTGACCCGCCCGCGGTCAGCTACGACTCGCAATCCAGGGCTACTCGTGAGCGGCGACAGTCTTGGTATGGGGTGGCCTTGAGACGAGAAGTTATTCTGAACACAACCGCGAACCTGGTTATTGGGGCATTCGTACGTGACACTGCCACACCATATCGATTCGTTTTCCGGCGATTGGCGCACGATAAAAGATCAGCTGATCCAGATATCCGCTCTGCACCCGTGGAGCAACGGTGACATCGGAGTTATCCGCTCGATGCTGAACCATATGAATGGCGAAGGCGCCCTCGCACAATGGGCACGAATCGACGGCTTCGGGCAAGACGCCCTGAAGCGCGCCCTGACTCACGGTTAGGCGCCACGGGCGGATGGTTTTGTACTTGTACAGATACATAAACTGGCAGGATAGCCAGTCTGGATAAGGATTTCGTAAAGTAAATGTCTAATAATTAGACCTCTGACCGGACTCAGGGCCGGCGCCTGAAGCAGAGCAGCCTCAGCACGATCGGGCCAATGGCGAGAGGCTGGATTGGAGCAAGCGGCGGGGAAATAGCGGCTGGACAACCGCGCTAAGGGTGGCGCGAGTGGCGAAAAGTGGAGCAGTCCTCGCGCGAATCGCATCCAGCTTACTGGCTGAGCTCCCGGATCTCGAAGCGCATCGTATCGAGTTCTCCCGCGATCCATGTCGCAGGCGCGGCCAGGCCGGCCACCGTGCCCGGATTGACCATCCAGGTTTTTCCGCCCTTGACGTTCGCGACCTGCTCGACGCCCGCTTCGTGCGAATGGCCGCAGCACACCAGATCCCAGTCGCCAGTGCACGCGAGCGCGTAGGCGTACTCGGGGTAGTGGACGATGAATATCCGCCGGCCGCCCAGTTCGATGCGGGCGTCCGGGCCGTAGTACTGGATCAGGCCCCCGCTTTCGCGCATCAATCTGTGCAGCGCGACCGAGTCGCCGATGTTGTTGCCGTGAATCAGGTGCAACGGCAATCCGATTTTCTTCGCGAGCCTGAGCGTTTGCGCGCCGATGAGATCGCCGCAATGGATGACCGCCTCGGCACCCTGCGCGGCAGCTTCGCCCACTGCTTGGGCCAGCATCTCAGCCCGGTCGTGACTGTCGGAAAGTATGCAGATTTTCATCGTATTTATGATACCGCATAAGGAGGCGTAAACACCTCGCTTATGGGCGCATTGAAATTCCTCAGTGGCGAGCTTACCGGCTGCGACGGACAATCGTTTCGTTGCCAAAGGAAACGACGCTTTGAGCGCTGAGGTCAAGACCACTACGTGCTACATGTGCGCCTGCCGCTGCGGCATCCGGGTGCACCTGCGCGATGGGGCGATACGCTATATCGACGGCAACCCGGAACACCCGCTCAACAAGGGGGTGATCTGCGCCAAGGGCGCCAGCGGCATCATGAAGCAGACGTCGCCGGCACGGCTGACCCAGCCGCTGCGGCGGCGTGCCGGCTCGGAACGTGGCGCCGGCGAGTTCGAGCCGATCTCCTGGGACGAGGCCTTCCGGATCCTGGAAGAACGCCTGGCGAAGCTGCGCGCCACCGACCCGAAGAAATTCGCGCTGTTCACCGGGCGCGACCAGATGCAGGCGCTCACAGGTTTGTTCGCGCGCCAGTTCGGCACGCCGAACTACGCCGCGCACGGCGGATTTTGCTCGGTCAATATGGCAGCGGGCATGATCTACACCATCGGCGGCTCGTTCTGGGAATTCGGCGGGCCGGACCTGGAGCGCGCAAAGCTCTTCGTCATGCTCGGCACCGCAGAGGATCACCACTCCAACCCGCTCAAGATCGCAATCTCGAAATTCAAGCGCTCCGGTGGGCGCTTCGTCTCGATCAACCCGGTGCGCACCGGCTATTCGGCGATCGCCGACGAGTGGGTGCCGATCCGGCCCGGCACCGACGGTGCGCTGCTGCTCGCGCTTACCAACGAGCTTATCGTGCAGGGCTTGTACGACCGCGACTTCGTCGCTCGCTATACCAATGGCGGGCAACTGGTGATTGTCGACCCGGAATCCTCCCGCCATGGGCTGTTCGCGGTGGACGAGGATAGCGACCCCGTCAATCCTCTTTACCCGCAAAACCAGCTTTGGTGGGACCGGCATTCGAACGGCCCGGTGATCAGCCATACGCCGGACACCGATCCGCGCCTGTTCGGCAGCTTTACGCTGACCGACGGCACCCACGTGCAGCCAGCGTTCCAGTTGCTCGCCGACCGGGCGAGCCCCCACACCCCTGAGTGGGCCGAGAGCATTACCGGCGTGCCGGCGGAAACGATCCGGCGCCTGGCCCGCGAGATGGGCATTACCGCCCGCGACCAGAAGATCGAGTTACCGATTGCCTGGACCGATTGCTGGGGCAACGAGCACCAGTCGGTGACCGGCAATCCGGTGGCGTTTCACGCCATGCGCGGGCTCGCCGCCCATTCGAACGGCTTTCATACGGTGCGCTCGCTCGCGATCGTGATGAGCCTGCTCGGCACCATTGACCGTCCGGGCGGGTTTCGCCACAAGGCGCCGTTTCCGCGCGCCATTCCCCCGTCGGCGAAAACACCCACCGGCCCGGAAGGGGTGCAGCCCAATACCCCGCTGGCCGGCCTCGCGCTGGGCTGGCCAGGCTCGCCGGAGGACCTTTTCGTCGATGAGGAAGGCGGCCCGGTACGGATCGACAAGGCGTTTTCCTGGGAGTACCCGCTGTCGGTTCACGGACTCATGCACAACGTGATCACCAATGCGTGGCGCGCGGACCCGTATGCCCTCGACACGCTGATGATCTTCATGTCGAACATGGCATGGAACTCGACCATGAATACCGTCGAGGTGCGAAAAATGCTCAACGACCGCGTGACCGAGGGGGAAACCGAGGGGGAAACCGAAGGGGAAACGCGGGGCGAATACAAGATTCCGTTCCTGGTGGTGTGCGACGCGTTCCACTCCGAGATGACCGCGTTCGCCGACCTGGTGCTGCCCGATACCACTTACCTAGAGCGCCACGACGTGATGTCGATGCTCGACCGTCCGATCTCCGAATTCGACGGCCCCATGGACGCGGTGCGCGTACCGGTGTTGCCGCCCACCGGGGAGTGCAAGCCCTTCCAGGAAGTGCTGATTGAGCTCGGGAGCCGCCTGAAGCTGCCCGCGTTCGTCGATGCCGGTGGCGCGCGCAAGTACGTCGATTACCCCGACTTCATCCTGCGCCACGAGACCGAGCCCGGCTCGGGGATCGGCTTTCTCGCCGGATGGCGCGGCAAGGACGGCGAAAAATCCATGCTCGGCGAGCCGAACCCGAAACAATGGGAGAAGTACGCCGCGAACAACTGCATATTCAAGTACGAAATGCCGCCGTCGTATCGTTACATGCGCAACTGGAACCGCGGCTACATGGAATGGGCGCAGCGCACGCGCCTGCGGCGCTGGGGTGACCCGATCCTCATCCACCTGTATTCGGAGGTGCTGCAACGCTTTCGGCTTGCCGCACAGGGCAAGTGGCCAGGTCGTCGGCCGCCCGAGCGGCTCGCCAAGCGCGTTGAGACCTACTTCGATCCGCTTCCCTTCTACTACCTTCCGCTCGAAGTGCAGGCGACCGATGTCGAGAAGTATCCGCTCGCTGCGATCACCCAGCGGCCGATGGCGATGTACCACTCCTGGGACTCGCAGAACGCGTGGCTCAGGCAGATTCACGCCCACAACTACCTGTTTATCAATCCGCGCACCGCGCGCGCGCAGGCGATCGAGGATGGCGCCTGGCTGTGGGTCGAGTCGCAATGGGGCCGGGTGCGCTGCATGGGCCGTCATACCGAAGCGGTCGAGCCGGGGACCGTGTGGACCTGGAACGCGATAGGCAAGCAGCCCGGCGCCTGGGCGCTCGCACCGGACGCGAACGAGGCGAGAAAAGGTTTTCTGCTGAATCACCTGATCGCCGACGAACTGCCAGCGCTGGGCGGCCGGATCTCCAACTCCGATCCGATCACCGGGCAGGCCGGCTGGTACGACGTGCGCGTCCGCATCTATCCCGCAGGTGCGACGGAGGAAAAGGCGGTTTTCCCGGAGTTTCCGGTTCTCTCACCCCCGCCGGGGGCAAGAAGAGCGCTCAAATGGCTCGCCTATGTTGCGGGCAAGGAGATTGGCGAATGACGCAACTGGCCTTGGTCATCGATCTCAACGTGTGCGTCGGCTGCCACGCGTGCGTAACCAGCTGCAAACAGTGGAACACCTCCGGCGAGGCGGGCTTTCTTTCCGACGACAATCCGTACGGCGCCGACCCGACCGGGACGTTCTTCAATCGCGTCCAGACTTTCGAGGTCGGCGAGTTCCCGAACACGGAGACGGTGCATTTCCCCAAGTCCTGTCTGCACTGCGAGGATCCCCCCTGCGTGCCGGTTTGTCCGACAGGGGCGAGCTACAAGCGCGCGGAGGACGGCATCGTGCTGGTGGATTACGACAAGTGCATCGGCTGCAAGTACTGCGCGTGGGCCTGTCCGTACGGGGCGCGCGAGATCGACGAGCACCAGAAGGTGATGAAGAAGTGCACGCTGTGCGTCGACCGCATCTACGACCAGCAGTTGCCCGAGGCCGACCGGAAACCCGCCTGCGTGCAGGCCTGCCCCACCAGTGCGCGCATCTTCGGCGACATCCACGACCCCGACTCACAGGCTTCGCGCGCGATTCGCGAGAACGGCGGCTATGCGCTTATGCCCGAATGGGGTACGCACCCGGCGAACCACTATCTCCCCCGTCGCAAGACCGTGCTGCCGATCCACGCGGACGAACTCGAGCGGCACGCCAACCCGCTCAAGGTCGACGGCCAGCTACCGCGGCCGGCGCCGGATGCGCCGGCGCTCGACGATGTCACCAGCTGGTGAGCAATGAGGCCTGCCTGGTCGGTGATCCTGTTTACGACGCTGGCCGGAGCCGGCCAGGGGCTGTTTCTCGCCGTGGTGCCGGGTGTCATTTTTGGCGGTGCTCCCGTCGCCTTCATCGTGTGGGGCGCCGCGCTCGCCCTCGGCCTGCTCGCGGCGGGCCTTGCTGCCTCGTTCTTCCATCTCGGGCATCCGGAACGCGCCTGGCGCAGCGCAGCCATGTGGCGCGCCTCGTGGCTGTCGCGGGAGGTGATCGTGCTGCCGTTATTCATGGCGCTGGTTGCGGCGTACGGCATCCTGCACTTGCAGGGTTGGCTGCACCTTGCGCTGCCGGTTACGGTGCTTGCCGTCATTGCGTGCCTCGCGCTGTTCGTGTGCACCGGGATGATCTATGCGTGCCTGCCCTTTCTGCAGGAGTGGCGAACGCCGCTCACAGTGGTGAATTTCCTCGCACTCGGTTGCGCTTCCGGACTTAGCGCTGCCGCTGCGCTCGCGGCATGGCTGCATCCGCCCCTTGCGTCCGCGTATGCCGTGGCGGCGCTGATCGTAGGAGGGCTCGCCTACCTTACCCGGCTCGCTGCACTTGCACGCAACGCGCGATTGCGGCCCAAGTCGACCCTGGCCACCGCAATCGGCGTAAAGCACCCGAAGATCGTGCAGATCGCGCAGGGCGCCATGGGCGGCTCGTTCAATACGCGCGAATTCTTCCATGGTCGCCCGCGCGAGGTCGTGCGCGCCGTTCGCTGGGCTTTTCTCGTTCTCGTGTTTCCGCTGCCCGCGCTGCTGGTTGTCATGGGGGGAGACTCGGCAGCCGTCCTGGGCGCCGCGTTCCTCGCGCAGTGCGCGGGGCTGCTCGCCGAGCGCTGGTATTTTTTCGCCGAGGCCAGGCATCCGCAGAATCTGTACTATCAGGCTATCGCCTGAACCGGGAACTGGCTGCAAGAGCCGGGATTGTGGACTTGGGTCAAGGGTTGAAAAGCCCGGCGCAGTACTCTATAACGAGTGATCGACGACCCCATGCCACAGTAACTGCGGAGGAACCAATGCATTTCGACGCTGAACTGGACGCCCGCGGACTCAACTGCCCGCTGCCGATCCTGCGCACCAAGAAAAAGCTCTCCGCGCTCGCCAGCGGACAGGTCCTCAAGATCGATGCCACCGATTCAGGCGCGGTCAAGGATTTCCAGAATTTTGCCAAGCACACCGGCCACCAGCTCCTCGCGCATACCGACGCCGGCAAGCAATTCACCTTCTTCATGCAGAAGAAATAGCCGCATGGACCAACAGGCACGCTGGATCAGGCTCGCGCCGGATGCCGTGCAGGGGGTCGATGCGTTCTGCCGCGGCTTTGCGCGCTCGCCCGGCGGTCCCGGCAGCCCGGTGTGCTTCTGGGCGCGTGCGGAGACGCCCGTACGCCTGGGCGTGGGCCTGTGGGCGGATCCTGGCGACTTCGTCTACGCACTGCTGGTTCCGAACCGATTCGCTCCCGGCCGGCGCGATCGTTGGCTGTCGTGGGGCCTGTCGCCTGTGGTGGCGGCATTGCGCCGTTTCGGCTCGCATGCGTACCTCGACGGCGGATCGATCTGCCTGCATGGCCGCCCCATCGGCGGCGGTAACGCGGCCGAGGTCGAGGGATGCGCCGCGATCGTCGGGACGTTTCCGGGCGAACCGCCCCGTTCGGGTGAAGAGGCCGGCCGGGGTGCGCTGCTCGATTTCGATCCCTGGCTCGCCGCAGTCAATCGCGAGGGCCGCGCGCGCCAGGTGCTAGCCGCGTTTCGCAATTCGCTCGAGGTCCAGCACGGCTGGCAATTCGACACCGCCTGGCCGACCGAGGCCGAGCTTTGCGCCATCACTGCGGAGGCGGTCCAGTGACCGCGCGGGCATGACCACGCGCAGGCGCGCGCTGGCCGGTGCCGCGGGGGCGGGGCTTGCCATGAACCTGGGCTGGCTGGGCGAGCTGCTGGCCGCCGACAGGATCGCCACCGGAGTGCGCACAGTCACGGGCGAGGTCAGCGTGAACGGTGCGGCCGCGTCCCAAGGCGTGCAGGTGCGCGCCGGTGATTCGGTCGTCACTGGCCCTAACGGGGATGTGGTGTTCGTGGTGGGGCGCGACGCATTCATGGTGCGCCCCGAATCGCGCGTCGACCTGCTGCGCACCGGCAACTCGGCCCTGCTGACCGGCCTGCGCGTGGTGACCGGCAAGATCCTTTCGGTGTTCTCGCCCGGCCGCCGCCGGGAGATCCGGTCGCCCACCGCCACCATAGGCATCCGCGGGACCGCGGTGTACATCGAGGCGGAAGCGGACCGCACCTACGTCTGCACCTGCTACGGCACGGTGGTGCTGAGCGCGCTCGACGACCCTTCGGCGCGCGAAACGATCCGCACCAGGCACCACGACCAGCCGCGCTACGTGATGGCAAGCGGCGCGCCGCAGATGCTCATGCAAGCGCCGGTCATCAACCACACCGACGCCGAACTGATCTTGCTGGAGAGCCTCGTGGGCCGCACGCCGCCGTTCGGCACCACCCAGCCCTACCGCTACTGAATCCGGGAATTCTTCAACATTATTTTTGAAGAATGGCTCCCCGCTTAGCTTTGCGGGGAAAAATGTACCGGTAAAAATACATTGTCCGATCTGCCGGACGCTAGGCCGGGGGCGGGCGCTGTTCGCCGCGCGCGATGATGCCGAGCCGTTCGTACACCGGTCGGATGCCGGCGCGGATCGCCGGCAGCTTGCGCGCGTAGAGCAGCGCGCCGGTGAGCGCGAGGCCGCCACCGAGGCCGAGGGTGGCCGGCGGGCCGAAGTAGGTCGACATCCACCCTGCGACCAACGCGCCGATGGGGCTCATGCCAAGAAAGCACATGATGTAGATCGCAGCCACGCGCGCGCGCAGGCGGTCTTCCACGATGGATTGCAGGATGGTGTTGGTCGAGGCCGCGGTGAGCATGATGCCGGCCCCGATCAGATAGACGAGCGGGATCGCGAGCCACAGTTGGGTGCAGAACGAAAACGCGATCAGCCCGGCGCCTGCGGTGCCCACCGCGAAGGGCAGGAGCGTGAACAGGCCGCGCACCGTCGGCCGCAGCGCGAGGTAGACCATCCCGCTCACTGCGCCGAACCCCGCGGCGCTCAGGAGGATGCCCAGCGTGCGCGAGTCGCCGTGGAACACGGTCTTCACGAAATATGGCATCAGCGACTGGTAGGGCTGCGAGGCAAAGCTCGTCAGCGCAAGCAGCAGCAGCGCGCTGCGGGTGGGGAGGAATCCCAGCGCCCAGCGGAATCCGGCGGTGAACTGGGTGATCCACGCTTCGGTGCCGCGGTCCGGTATTCGCGGGACCACCCGGATCGCCACCAGCGCAGCCAGCACCGCGAGGTAGGACACGGCGTTCAGCCCGAAGCCCCATGTCTCGCCCAGCGCGGCGATCACCGTGCCGCCGATCATCGGGCCGATGAAGCGCGCGCCGTTCATGATCGTGGACTGCATCGCAATGGCGTTGGGCAAGTCTTCCTTGCCCTCCACCATCTCGATCAGGAACGATTGCCTGCTCGGCCCGTCGAAGGCATTGACCAGCCCGAGGACGAAGTTGCCCGCCACGAGGTGCCAGGCCTCGATGTGCCCCGAGGCGACGAGGATGAACATGGTGGTCGACTGCAAAAGGGCGATCGATTGGGTGACGAACAGCACGCGGCGCTTTTGCAGCTGGTCGATCCATACCGCGGCCACCGGCGAGAGCAGGAGGAACGGGATCTGCAGCGCGAAGGTCGCCAGGCCAAGCAGGAAGGCCGAGTTGGACAGCTTGTAGATGAGCCAGCTGGTGGCGATGAGCTGCAGCCAGGTGCCGATCTGGGACACACCCTGGCCGAACATGAACAGGCGGAAGCTGCGGTGCCGGAACGCCCGCAGCGCGTGGTTCATCTTGCCGCGAGCTTGTCGAGCTGGGGCCTGAGTTTCTCGAGCGTGGCCTCGAAGCCGGCCAGGCGCGCCTTCTCCTGGTCGACCACCTTGGCGGGGGCGCGCTCGACGAACGAGGCGTTGGCGAGCTTGGCGCGCGCCTTGGCCAGCTCGCCTTCGATGCGCGAGATCTCCTTGCCCAGGCGCTCGCGCTCGGCGGCCAGGTCGATCTCGACATGCAGCATGAGGCGGAACTCGTTCACGATCGCCACCGGCGCGTCGGCCTGCGGCAGCTCGGCGACGGCGTGAAAATCCGACACCTTCGCGAGCGACTGCAGGTACGGCGCGAAGCGGGCGATGGCGCGGGCGTCACCGGCCACGTAGAGCGGCACGCGCAGCGCGGGCGACACGCCCATCTCACCGCGCAGGTTGCGCACTGCGTCGACGATCTTCATGAGCAGGGCCATCTCGCGCTCGGCTTCGGCATCGATGCTGCCGGGCTCAGGCTGCGGATAGGGCGCGAGCGAGACCGATTCGGCGGCCTTGCGGCCGGCGAGGGGCGCCACCACCTGCCAGAGCTCCTCGGTGATGAACGGGATGACCGGGTGCGCGAGGCGCAGGGTGGCTTCGAGCACGCGCAGCAGCGTCCTGCGCGTGCCGCGCTGCGCCGCGGGCGAGCCGTTTTGCAGCTGCACCTTGGCAAGCTCCAGGTACCAGTCGCAGTACTCGTCCCAGACGAAGTGGTACATCGCCCCGGCGAGATTGTCGAAGCGGTATTCGCCGAACCCGACCGCCACTTCCGCCTCGGTGCGCTGCAGGCGGCTCACGATCCAGCGGTCGGCAAAAGAGAGCTCGACCGCAGCGCCGTCGTCGGTGCCGCAGTCCTTGCCCTCGGTGTTCATGAGGACGAAGCGCGACGCGTTCCACAGCTTGTTGCAGAAGTTGCGGTACCCCTCGCAGCGGTTGAGGTCGAAATTGAGGGTGCGTGCGAAGCTGGCGAGCGATGCGAACGTGAAGCGCAGCGCGTCGGCGCCGAAAGAGGGGATGCCCTCGGGGTAATTCTTCTTGACGTACTTCTCGATCTTCTGCCGGTGGTCGGCGCGCATGAGGCCGACCGTCGACTTCTCCAGCAGCGCGGGCAGGGTGATGCCGTCGATGAGGTCCAGCGGGTCCAGCGTGTTGCCCTTGGACTTCGACATCTTCTGGCCGTCGGCGTCGCGCACGAGCGCATTGATGTACACGTGGCGGAACGGCACCTTGCCGGTGAAGTGCAGGGTCATCATGATCATGCGGGCGACCCAGAAGAAAATGATG
>JBBQCV010000061.1:0-17631 GCA_038319115.1 Burkholderiales bacterium
CCAGCCCAAGCACCACCGTCTTACCCTTGGGCACGTAGCGCAGCGGATCGAAAGTGCCGGCGCGCTCGGAGTCGAACTCCATGAAGAAACCGTCGAGGTTGGCCGAGAACAGCGCTTCGACCACAGGCTCGTAGCCGCCCGAGGCGACCCAGGTGCTCTTGAAGTTGCCACGGCAGGTGTGCATGGTGATCGCCATCCCGGCCGGCCGGTCCTTCACCGCGGCATTGATCGCCTCGGCATAAGTCCATGCGAGCTTCTTCGGGTCGTCGCCGCGTTGGGCGAGGGCGCCGGCGAATTTCTCGTCGCACAGGTAAGCGAAACTCGTGTCGTCGAGCTGCAGGTAGGCGCAGCCGGCCGCGCCGAGCGCGGCGATTTCCTCGCGATAGGCCTGCCCAACGTCGCGCCAGAATTCGCCGAGATCCGGATACGCCTGCTTGTTGATTCCAGAGCGCCCCGGCCGCAGGTGCAACATCGCGGGCGCGGGAATGGTTTGTTTGGCGGTATGCCTGGCCGGATCGCTCACCGCCGAGTTCATGAAGCGGAACGAATCGACGAAGATGGGCCTGGAGCGGCGCACCTTGCCGGTGATGCGGATCATCGGCGGCTGCTCCTCGGTGTCCTTGAAGCCCACCACCAGCGGGGCCACGTACCCTTCGACGCCGTCGAACCCGGCAAGGAAGTCCACGTGCCACCAGTCGCGCCGGAATTCGCCGTCGGTCACCGATTGCAGGCCGATGGATTCCTGCCGCGCGATCGCCGCGCTGATGGCGCGATTCTCGGCTTCCCGCAGGGCTTCGGCGTCGATCTCCTTGCGCTTGAAGCGCGCGCGCGCCTCGGCAAGCTCGGGCGGGCGCAGCAGGCTGCCGACCTGGTCGGCCTTGAACGGAGGTTTCATGGAGGTGTTTTTCCTGTCAGCGGGAGCAGCGGGTTCAGGCCGCTGCGGGTCACGCGGCCGTGCAGCTCACGGCCAAGCACCTGCTCGCACAGTTGCGCGGTCTCCAGCACGCCGTCGAGGTCGATGCCGGTGGCGATGCCGAGCGACTCGAACAGGCCGACGAGGTCTTCGGTGCACACGTTGCCCGTGAAGCCGCCGCCGTATTTTACTTTCGCGGGGTGGCCGCCGACACCGCCGAACGACGCGTCGAAAAAGCGCACGCCAGATTCGAACGCCGCCATGTAATTGACCAGGCCCGTGCCGCGCGTGTCGTGGAAATGCGCGATCGGCGTCGCCGCCGGCACGCCGGCGGCAATACGTGCGAAGAGGGCGCGCACCGTCGCGGGTGTGGCCATTCCCGTGGTGTCACCTAACGCTACATGCCCGATGCCAAGCGATGCAAACCTTGCGACGTCATCGACCACACTGCCCGGATCCACGCGGCCCTCGAAGGGGCACCCGAAGGCGACCGATACCGTGCCGATGAGGCGGAACCTCCCGCGCGCCGCCTTCGCCATTTCCTCCACGTTCTGCCACTGCTCCGCCCGGCTGCGGCGCAGGTTCTTCTGCGTATGCGACTCGGTGGCGGAGACGAGCAACGAGATCTCGTTCGCGCCAAACCCGGCGTCGAGGTCGGCGAGGGCGCGCTCCACCGCGCGCACGTTGGCGCAGGTAGCTTTGTAGTGCACGCCGGCGGCACGGGGAAGCGTGCGCAACAGTTCGCTTGCGTCGGCGAACTGCGGCACGACCTTGGGGTTGGAGTACGAAGTCGCCTCGATGCGACTGAACCCGAGCGCGGCAAACCGCTCGATCAGGGCGCGCTTGGTATCGGTCGCGACGAACGTCGGCTCGTGCTGCAGGCCGTCGCGCGCAAAGCATTCGCACAGGGTGACTTGGGGCATCGGGCAGACTTTGCGGGGGCAGGCGGGGTGCATTGACGCTCTGGGAAAAATAGTTTACGTTGGCAACTATCTAACCGCAAGCCCAAGCCCAGAGCCATTCTTGTGAAAACTTCCCTGTGAACGCGGGACTGCCCGAGGTGCAGGGGATCCGCGACCTCATTTCGTACCGGCTGCACGTGCTCGCCAACCTGTCGGCGCGCTGGGCCGAGGTGCGCTACCAGCGGCGGTTCGGGCTCAAGCTGCTCGAATGGCGGGCGATGGCGCTGCTCGGCGGTTACGATCCGCAGTCGCTCAACGAGCTGGCCAAAGGCGCGGGCCTGGACAAGAGTTACGCCAGCCGCACGGTGGCAGGCCTGATCGCACGCAAGCTCGTCTCGAGTACCCGGGACGACCGCGACGCGCGCGGCAAGCTGTTCGAACTGACGCGCTCGGGCCGCGCGCTCTATCGCAAAGTGTTCGAGGACGCCGTGGAGCGCAGCCTGGCCTGGCAATCGGTACTCTCGGCCGACGAGAACGCCGCGCTCATGGACATGCTCGATCGGCTCACCGAGCAGGCGCGCGTGCTGGACACCGCGGAAAAGGTGAACGCGGGCGCGACGGCCACGCCATGAGGACGCGCATCACCACGCTGCTTGGCATCGAGCATCCAATCCTTCAGGCGGGCATGAGCTGGGCATCCTCCTCTTCGGCGCTGCCCATCGCGGTGTCCAATGCCGGCGGCCTGGGGGTGGTTGCGGCCGGGCCGATGCGCAGCGACGACCTGCGCCGCACGCTTGCCGAAGTCCGCGCCGGCACAAGCAAGCCCTGGGGCGTCAACGTTCCGCTCTACAGCCCTCGCTCGGCCGAGTTCCTCGACATCGCCTACGAAGCGTGCGCACCGGTATTGATCGCATCGCAGGGCGGTCCCCGCGAACACCTGGCGCGCTTCCACTCCATCGGAACCAAGTGGCTGCACGTGGTGACGACCGCCGCGCACGCGCTCAAGGCCGAAGCTGCGGGGGTGGACGGGTTGGTTGCGGTGGGCATGGAAGCCGGTGGGCATCCCGCACCTTCGGAAGTCACCACCCTCGTGCTGGTACGCAGCATCGTCAAGGCGGTGCGGCTGCCCGTGGTGGCGAGCGGTGGGGTCGCTGACGGCGCCGGCGTGGCGGCCCTGCTCGCGCTCGGCGCCGATGCGGTACAGCTTGGTACCCGGTTCCTCGCCACGCACGAGGCGAGCGTGCACGTGGACTACAAGCGGGCGGTCGTTGCCGCCGGCATCGATGCCACCACACTGGTTGCGCGCGGCCGCCTGCCGATACGCCAGCTCAAGAATGCTTTCTCGGCGCGGTACGATGAGGCTGAGCGCAGTGGCGCCGGCAAGCAGGCGCTCGAGGCGATGTTCAAGGCCGCCAGCCTGAAGCAATCGGCACTGGACGGCGATGTGGAGAACGGCAAGCCCGAGGCGGGCCAGTCGGCCGGCCTCGTCGACTCGATCCTGCCGGCGGCCGAGGTCATGCGCCTGTTGGTCAACGAACTGGAATCAACCCTGCAGAGGATGGCACGACCATGAGCGACGAAATTCTGCTGAGCGAAAACCGCGGCCGGGTGAGGATACTCACCATGAACCGCCCCGAAATACTCAACGCCCTGAACACCGCGCTGACCGAGGCGCTGGTGGCTTGGATCAAGGAAGCCGACCGGGACGAATCGGTATCGGTGATCGTGCTGACCGGCGCGGGCCGTGCGTTCTGCGCCGGAGCCGACATCGGCGAATTCAAGGACCTCACCCCGGACCAGGCGGCGCGAATCGAGCATCGCGCCCAGATCACGATGCAGTCGCACCTGGTGTTCTCGCAGATCAGCAAGCCCGTCATCGCCGCCGCGCGCGGTGCCGCGATGGGCGGCGGCGCGGGCCTGGCGCTCGCGTGCGACATGGTGGTGGCCTCCGACACGCTGAAGCTGGGCTATCCCGAGATCAAGCACGGCATCCTGCCGGCGATCGTCATCACCAATCTCGTGCGCCAGGTCGGCCGCAAGGCGGCGTTCGAGCTGGTCACCCGTGGCGAACCCCTTGGCGCAGCGCGTGCCTACGAGCTGGGCGCGGTCAACAAGGTGGTGCCCGACGGGCGCCTCATGGAAGAGGCGCTGGCACTGGCCGACTCGCTGGCCGCTTACAAGCCGCAAGCGCTTTTCGCAATCAAGCAACTGTTTCACAAAGTGGCCGACCTGCCGCTTGCAGAGGGGCTGGAAGAAGGTAGAAAGGTAAACGTCGCGATGCGCGCGATGCACACTTGAACACCTTGGGAGGGGAGCAAATGAACCGATTCAGGAATTGGGGGCTCAAAAACGCCGTCGGGGTGGCGTGCGGGATGGTTACCCTGGCCGCCTCCCTCTTGCCGGCTGCGTCGATTGCGCAGGGGTTTCCTTCCAAGCCGATCCGCATCGTGGTGCCGTTCCCGGCCGGTGGCACGACCGACGTGGTGGTGCGCCTGGTGGCGCAGCGCATGAGCGAATCCCTGGGCCAGCCGGCGTTGGTGGAGAACCGCGGCGGCGCGGGCGGTTCGCTGGGTGCGGATGTTGTGAAGGAGCTGGTGGCGCCGCTGCAGAAGGATCGCGCGCTCAAATAAAACTACGGCTCGACCGGGCCGGGTTCGGCGATGCACGTGTTTGGCGAGCTCATCAAACGCGATGGAAAAGTCGAGATGACCCACATCCCGTTCAAGGGCGCCGCGCCACTCAAGCAGGAGCTTCTCGCCGGGCGTATCGAGTTCGGTGGCGACCAGCTTTCCAGTTCGCTGGCCGAGGTGCGCAAAGGCCAGCTCAAGGCTCTCGCCACCGGTTCGTCCTCGCGCCTGGCCGTCCTGCCGAACGTGTCCACTGTGCGCGAGCTGGGTTTCGAGCGCCTCGAGTTCCAGGGCTGGAACGGCCTTTTCGCCCCGGCGAAGACGCCGCGCGACATCGTCGATCGCCTGTCGCGCGAGGCCGCAGCGGCGGTGAGGCATCCGGATACAGTCAAGCGCCTGAACGACATCGCCGCCGAGCCGGTGGGTTCGTCGCCTGCTGAGCAGGACGCGGTGCTGCGAAAGCAGGTGGCGCAGTTTCGCCCGCTCATCAAGGAACTGGGCATCACGCTCGACTAGCCACAGGGAAAAATGCCAATGACAGGCATTGCACTCATCACCGGATCGAGCTGCGGCATCGGGGCGGCCACCGCGCTCGCGGCCCGGCGCGGCTGGGCGGTCTGCGTCAATTACGTCAGCAAGGCCGACCGCGCCGAGGCGGTCGTCGCCCAGATCCGCGCCATCGGCGGCACGGCGATCGCGGTCCAGGCCGACACGTCCAGCGAGGCCGATGTGAAGCGCCTGTTCGAAGCCGTTGATGCCGGGCTGGGGCGCCTCACGGCCCTGGTGAAGGTCATTCCCCAGATCCCCATGGGACGCATCGGGACGGCCGAGGAGTGTGCGGAGGCGATTGTGTGGCTCATGTCGGGAGAAGCGGCTTACATGACCGGCGCCAACCTGCTGATTTCCGGGGGAAGATAGGCGCGGTCTGGTAAACTCGCGCATCCTGACACCAGGCCCGGTTCCCCGGGCAAAATACCACTCTGATGGACTTGATCCGCACCAACAACAAGAGCCGCGTGGCGGCCCTCCTGGCACCGGCCTTTTCCTTAGTTCTCGCCCTGTTCGCATCCGCTGCCCCGGCGCAAGCGCTGCGCAGCGATTCCGACCTCGGCGCACAGTGGCGGATCAACTCGACCGCCAAGCTGCTCGCGGGACTTGCGCCGATGACGCCCGCGCACATCGAGTACGCCGAAACCGACGCCTGGAAAGCGCACAGCGCCCACATGAAGGCGGCGTGGCAGAAGATGAACCAGAAGCAGGTCGCGGCGATGACCTCGTGGCGCGATTCGGCGGTATCGAAGACCTGCCCGGTCGGCAAGACCGTGCTGTACCCATTCAGCGGCCCGGATTTCTTCAACGCCTATTGGCTGTTCCCTGACTGTGAGACGTTCGTGATGTTCGGCCTCGAGCACGTCGGTGACATTCCCGACATCGAGCGCATGAGCGAGGCGCAATTCGTGCGCATGCTCGCCGACGTGCGCACTGCGACCACCGACTTTTTCGGTCGCAACTATTTCATCACCGAGAACATGTCGCGCCAGCTGCGCACCGCCCAGTTGCGCGGGGTGATCCCCCTCTTCATGATCCCGATGGCACTCTCCGGAGTCGACATCCTGCGCATCCGCCCGTTCGAGTTTCCCGCCACGCTGCGCACGGTGGCTTCCCCGCGTGGCCGGCCAATGCGCCAGCTGCAGGGCATCACCATTGAGTTCCGCTCACCCGGATCGCCGGTCACGCGACGCGTGCATTACTTCACCGTCGATGTCACCGATACGGGCCTGTCGCACTATCCCGAGTTCCTTTCCTACGTGCGCAGCCTCGGCCCCACCACCACCTTCATCAAGTCGGCCTCGTACCTGCTGCACAGCAACGAGTTCCGCAACATCCGCAGCGCGCTGCTCGACGTGAGCGGCTTCCTCGTGCAGGACGATTCCGGCCTGCCATACCCGATGCTCGAAGCGCGCGGCTGGAAGATGAACCTTTACGGAACCTACGGCGTGCCGATACCGCCGTTCCAGCGCGCCTTCCAGGTATCGCTCGACCGGGCCTACAAGTCGCAAAGCACCTCGCCGCTGCCGTTCAGCTTTGGCTACCAGTTCCACGACCACCGCGACGAGCGCTCGAACGTCATGGTCGGTCCGCGCCCGCTGCAGGCCGCATTCGTCGAGGAGCGTTCGCTGAACAAGGCCTCGCCTCGCGCACCCAAACGCTCCAGCAGCCAGCGCACTGCCAAGAAACAAGTCTACTGAGGTGGGCCCGTTGCGGTCGGCGATGCGGCCGTCGCGATTCCTGCCCTTGCTGTTGCTGCCATTCGCACTTGCCACCGTCGCGCTGCCGCTGCACGCGGCCCCGGTGGACCCCAAAAGCACCAGCTTCCTGACCTCCGACCGGGTCCGCCTGCGGGTTTTCGAAGCCGGGGTGGACCGCCCCGGCCGGCCCGTCATCGCGTTCGTGCCCGGTTGGTCGATGCCGGGTTCGATCTGGGGCCGGCAGGCCGAACTGCTCTCGGCCACCCACAAGGTGGCGGTCCTCGATCCGCGCGGGCAGGGCGAGTCGCCGGTGCCGCGTGGCGGATTCAGCATCGAGCGGCGCGCCGAAGACCTGCATGACTTCGTGCGGCGCTATGCCCCGGTGGTGCTGGTCACGTGGTCGCTCGCCTCGCTCGAGGCCTTGCTGTACATCCGCACGCACGGCGAGTACGACCTGCAGGGGCTGGTGATCGTCGACAGTTCCGTGGGCGAGATCTCGACGCTTGTCGAGCCGCCGTCCCTGCCGCCGCCGCCGGGGCCGGTGCTTACGTTCACTGAGGAACTTCGCCAGGACCGCTTCAGGGCGCTCGACAATTTCGTGCGCGACATCTTCAAGACGCCACAGCCCGAATACGCGCTGGCGGCGCTGCGCGACAGTGCCATGCGCATGCCGCTGGAAGCGAGCCTGTCGATCTTCCCTGGCAACCGAATTCCGCGCGAGCGCTGGCGCGAGACGGTCAACGGCTTTACGCGCCCACTGCTGTACGCAGTCACGCCGCAGTACCAGGGGCAGGCCGAGGCGCTCAAGCGCAACCGTCCGGCCACCCGCATAGAGCTCTTCGACAGGGCCGGGCACGCGCTGTTCGTCGATGAGCCCGACCGGTTCGCGGCGCTGCTGACCGGGTTTCTGCGCGAAAATGGCTTGGCCGGCGCGAATTGATTGCCACGGCCGTTCCCGCGTAAGCTTGCCTTTCTCCGCAATCGACCCAGCCTGAGACACCCATGAAAAGCCTCCTCGCCAGTCTCCTTTCCGCTGCCTGCGCCCTCGTGGCAGCAGCGCCCGCCGCTGCGCAAGGGTGGCCCGCAGCGGGCCCGATCACGATCGTGCAGGGTTTCCCCGCCGGGTCGGGCGTGGACATTGTCATGCGGCTGTTCCAGGGTCCGATGGAACAGGCCCTCAATGCGCGCTTCGTCATGGATTACCGCACCGGGGCCGGTGGCAACATCGCATCGGAGGCCGTCGCGCGCGCCAAGCCCGACGGTTACACGCTGTTGCTGAGCACCGCTGCAACCCACGGGGTCAACGCGGCGCTGTACAAGCGCCTGCCCTTCGATGTCGAACGCGATTTCACGCCGATCGCGCCGATGGTGGATGTGTCCAACGTGCTCACCATCAATCCGGCCGTGATCGATGCGCACTCGGTGAAGGAGTTCATCGCCTTGGTCAAGGCGAATCCGGCCAAGTACAACTTCGCCTCGACCGGCAACGGCACCGGCACGCACCTGGCTTTCGCGGAGTTCAACGCGCGCGCCGGGCTCAACATGGTGCACGTGCCTTACAAAGGCGGCCCTGAGGCGCTTGCCGCGGTAGTCAAGGGCGACGTGTGCTGCATCTTCAACCAGGTGCAGTCGGTGCTCGGCCAGTGGAAGGCCGGCAAGGTGAGGCTCCTCGGCGTCACCACCAAGGCACGCGTGGCGGCGGTGCCGGACATCCCGACGATTTCCGAGGCAGGCGTGCCCGGCTACGAGAGCTACATCTGGTTCGGGCTGCACGGGCCCAAGGGCCTCGACCCGCATATCGTCAACGCGATCAACGCTGCGGTAAAGAAGGCCATCGAAACGCCGGCCGTGCGCCAGCGCTTGGCCGAACTGGGCAATTCGCCGCGCTACGAAACGCCGGAGCAGTTCCGCGCGACCGTAAAGGCCGACCGCGCAAGCTGGGCGGCGGTGGTCAACGCTTCGGGCGCAAGCATCGATTGATCTACCCGCAAGGCCCTCGAGGCGCCCGGGCGGGTCAGGGGGCGCTGCGCCGCTCTTTCGGCATGTACTGTCCGGTGGGCTTGAGTTCTTCCTCTTCGTGGGCGAGGAGCGCGTCGAAATGCCGGTCGGCGTCGGCAACGAAAAGATCGCGCACGATACCCTCCGCCAGCCGGTTCGCACCAAAGGCCAGGCCCGGGATGTCGCCGGCCAGCGGCCCATGGCTCATGGTGCATCCCCAGTTGAACACGTGCACGCCGGCCAAGCCAATGGCTGCGCCGGGCGAGCGCTCGAGCAGCTGGAACGCATCCCCGAGATAGGGAAAACGCGCCTCCTCCGGATGCGCGCGTGCTTCGGCTGGTGACACACGGTCAGCCCACACCAGCGCATGCTCGCGAAACGCGGCGACTTCGGGGCGCTCCATCATGTCGACGTCGAACCCGGTGGCGATCACCACCGCGTCGAACCGGTGCGTCCCTTTGGTGGTGGTCACGATCGCGCCTTGCGCATCAGCGTCGAGGTCGGTCCACGGTTCGCCGAGCCGCACCGAAAATCCCGCGCATTTTTCGCAGCGCAGGACGGATTCGAACGGCGGCGGGACCTGGGCGGTGAAGATGTAGGTGAAGAAGCGCCAGCGCCGCGCATCGTCAAGGCGATAAAAGCCGCGCAGGAAACCCGGGAACGAAGCCCACTTCGACTTGTTCACCTGCGGCAGGTAGGGACGCCGCGCGAACAGCGTGACTGCCGCCGCACCGGCTTCGAGCGCGGTGCCCGCGTTGTCGAATGCCGATGCCCCCGCACCCAGTACCCCGATGCGCCTGCCTTTGAGGGACGCGAAATCGATGCGGTCGGCCGAATGGAAAATGCAGCCTTTCGCCTGCGCGCCGGCGGGCGAGAAAGACGGGAAGTCCGGCCATCGGGGCGCGCCGCTGCCATCGCGGCCCAGCGCCAGCACCACCTTGCGCGCAAGGATCGATTCGATTCCCGCCAGACCCTGCAGTTGCACGTGGATGAGGCCGCCCTCGAGTGCGAGCCCGCTCACTTCGGTGTGGTTCTCGATGGGCAGCGCCAGCACCCGGCGCACCCACATGAGGTAATCGGCCCATTCGAGCCGAGGGATCTTGTACAGCGACGCCCAAGCGGCCGCGCCATGCACGGCCTCATACCACGCCCGGAAGGTAAGCGACGCCACGCCGAGGTCGGGGCCCGTCAGTTGCTTGGGGGAGCGCAGGGTGTCCATGCGCGCGAAAGTGGTCCAGGGCCCCTCCGTGCCGGCGGCCTTGCGCTCGACCACGCGCAGGTTACGGACGCCCTCGCGCATCAGCGCAAACGCCGCCGTCTGGCCGCACATCCCGGCGCCGACCACAAGCACGTCGAGGACGCGCTTGCCTGCGCGTTGTGTCGGCGGCACCCAGTTGGGCGCGGGCCAGTTCAGCCGTTCAAGGTCGCGCCGCACGTCGGCTTCGTATGCCGCCAGTCCCGTATTGCCCGTCCCGATCATTTAAACTCCGCCCCCCGGCCCTTGTATTCGATGTTGGTCGATCCTGCAGTGCCGTGATTATCCCGCCTAACCCCTCGCGCGAGCCCGAAGAGATGATCGAAGTTTCCTGCTACTACAGCCTGTCTTCGCCGTGGGCTTATTTTGCCGGTCCCAAAATGCAGGACATCGTGCGGCGCCACCACGTGAAGCTGGTGCTCAAGCCGTACGACTTCCAGGAGGTGGCGCCCAAGACGGGCGGGGTGCCGATCCGCACCCGGCCCCAGCCGCGGCGCACTTACCACGCCCTCGAACTGGCCCGCTGGCGCGATTACCTCGGGATGCCGCTCAATGTGGAGCCCCGGCACTACCCCGCCGACGGCAAGCCCGCCGGTTGGAACAAGCCGCCCGGCTGGATGGTGATCGCCGCGCAGGAAGCGGGCCTCGATGCCATACGCCTGTCGCATGCGCTCCTGCGCGCGCTGTGGGCCGAGGAGCGCGATACGTCGCGGCCCGAAGTCCGCCGTGAGATCGCCGAAGACAACGGCATGGACGGCGAGTCGTTGCTGGCCGCCGAGGGTAGCGAGGCGGTGCAGTCCCTGTACCGACGCTACAGCGACGAGGCGCTCGCCTGCGGAGTGTTCGGTGCGCCGACGTACGTGCTCGACGGCGAGCGCTTCTGGGGCCAGGACCGGCTCGACTTCCTCGACCGCCGGCTCGATGTCCTGCGCGCCGGCAAGCCTGCCAAGGGCGGGTGAGCGGCATGCCGCTCGTCCAGTTCAGCGGGGTTTGCCTTGCATTCGGCCATGTGCCGCTGCTCGACCATGTCGACCTCGTCATCGAGCCGGACGAGCGTATCGGCCTGATCGGCCGCAACGGCACGGGCAAGTCGAGCCTGCTCAAGCTCCTCGCGGGAGCGCAGAAAGCGGATGACGGCAAGGTGTGGCGCGCCCCGTCGATCAAGCTCGCCACGGTCGAGCAGGAGCCGTCCTTCGATGCCGGCCTGACCGTGTTCGAGGCGGTCGCCGAGGGTCTGGGCGAAGGCTACCGGTTACTGGTCGCGTATCACGCCGCCACGCACGCCTTCGCCGAAAACCATGCCGACGCCGCGCTCGCCGAGCGCATGCACGAATTGCAGGAGCAGATCGACACTACCAACAGCTGGAGCCTGCAGCACAAGGTGGAGAGCACGCTCACGCGGCTTTCGCTCGACGCCGATCGCAAGGTGGGCGAGCTCTCCGGCGGCCTCAAGAAACGCGTGGCCCTTGCGCGCGCGCTGGTGATGGAGCCGGACCTGCTGCTGCTCGACGAACCGACCAACCACCTCGACGTGGCCTCGATCGAGTGGCTGGAGGGGGTGCTGCAGACGTTTGCCGGCAGCGTGCTGTTCGTCACCCACGACCGGCGCTTCCTCGATACGGTCGCCAACGCCATCATCGAACTGGACCGTGGCCACCTGACCACTTACCCGGGCAACTTCAGCGCCTACCAGGTGAGAAAGGCCGAAGATCTCGCGAGCGAAGCGGTCCACAACCGCAAATTCGACAAGTTGCTCGCGCAGGAAGAGGTCTGGATCCGCAAGGGCGTCGAAGCGCGTCGCACGCGCAACGAAGGGCGCGTGCTGCGCCTCGAGCAATTGCGGCTGGAGCGGGCCGCGCGGCGCGAAAGGGTCGGCAAGGTCGAGCTCGCGCTGGGCGAGGGCGAACGCTCGGGCAAGCTGGTGGCCGAACTCGAGGGGGTCGGCAAGGCCTATGGTGGGCGCGAGGTGGTGAGCGATTTCTCGGCGCGCATCCTGCGCGGCGACAAGGTCGGCCTCATCGGCCCCAACGGCAGCGGCAAAACGACGCTGCTCAAGCTGATCCTCGGCGAGATCGAGCCCGATACCGGCAGCGTGCGTCTGGGAACCAAGCTCGCGATCGCGTATTTCGACCAGTTCCGCGCGGCGCTCGACGAGGAAGCGACGCTCGCCGACACGATCAACCCGGGCGCCGATTTCGTCGAAGTCGACGGCGCGAGGAAGCACGTCATCAGCTACCTGGGCGATTTCCTGTTCCCGCCCGAGCGGGCAAAGGCCCTGGTCAAGTCGCTTTCCGGGGGAGAGCGCAACCGGCTGCTGCTCGCGCGCCTGTTCAGCCGCCCGGCCAACGTGCTGGTGCTCGACGAGCCGACCAACGACCTCGATATCGAAACGCTCGAGCTGCTCGAGGATCTCCTGCAGTCCTACAGCGGTACGCTGTTCCTCGTGAGCCACGACCGCACCTTCCTCGACAACGTGGTGACGCAAACCATTGCGAGCGAAGGCGACGGGCGATGGAAGGAATACGTCGGCGGCTATTCGGACTGGTTGCGCACCAGCCAGGCCGGCCGCGCCGAGGCCAAGGAAGAGGAGCGGCGCGCCGGCAAGAAAACGGATGCCCGTACTGCAAAGAAGCCGCCCAAAGCGAAGCTCAACTACAAGGAAAGCCGCGAACTGGCCGAGTTACCTGAGCGCATCGACGCGCTCGAAAAGGAACAGGCCGACATCGCCGCGCGGCTCTCCGAAGGGTCCATTTACGCCTCGGAACCCGAAGAGGCGCTGCGGCTGCAGGCGCGCAGCGCCGAAATCGAGGACCAGCTCACCGAGGCGCTCACGCGCTGGGAGGTGCTCGACGCGCGTTAAGGGGGCCTGATCGCGAAGTCTTGGCCTTTCGTCCGGGCGCGCCGGCGGAGGCCACGCGGTTCAGCCGGTTTTCTCGAGCACCATCTGGGTCTGCAGCGTAAGCGAAAGCAGGCGTCCGGACTCGTCGGTGATGCGCGTCTGCCAGACATGGGTGCGGCGCCCCTTGTGCAGGGGTGTGGCCTCAGCGCGCACGACCCCCGCGCGACCGGCGGCAAAGAAATTGGTTTTCGATTCGAGCGTGGTGGTGGTCGCGCCGCCCGTCAGGTTTACGATGGTGGCGGCGGCCCCCACGGTATCGGCGAACGCCATGAGGGTACCGCCGTGCAGCGCGCCGCCGACGGTGCGCAGCGCGTCGCGGATGTTCAGTTCCGCCACCACCCGGTCTGGGTCGAGGGAAACGAAACGCATGCCGAGCAGCTCGGGCAGGGTGCCCGCCAGGCGTTGATTGAATGTGTCGAGGTCCATGTCCGCCAGCTCCGTGATTTGCTCTGACCCGAATCGTCGCCGGATTGGTTGACTGGGTCAAATAATCGGAGAGTGCATTGCCCACGCGCGCGCGCTGGGTTATCGCAAGCTGGTGCTATGGACGTAGAGTTCGCTTGTGGCCGCACGGCACATCTACAAGTTTGCGGGCTTTCGCCTCGCCGGCAGCGAGCCACACAGCAGTTTCGGCGTCGAGCTGGTGGGCGAGTACTGGGAACTCGACTTGCGCGCGGCGCCTCAAGCGGCCGCAGCGCGAGCTTCGAAGGTGAACAGCCAATAATATTCCAGGGCGCGATAGGCCATGCCTGTGCCGAAATGTGCGGCGTCGGCGCGCAGCTCGACCTCGGAAGGGAAATTCTTCAGCACTTCATGCGTACTGCCGTCGACGAGTCCGCGTACCTGCCAGGTATTGCCTTCGTCATCGGTGCGCGCGACCGGCGAACTGCTGCCGGGCACGTACAGGTTGTCGAGCAGCATCACGCGGGCGCCCGGCGAAAGGCAGCGCGCGAGCGAAGCGAGGAAGGCGCGGCATTCCGATTTGCGCAGATGTGACCACCAGAATCCCGCAAACGCCGCACCGAACGGCCCGCTTGCGGCTGGCAGGTCGAATGCATCGGCCTCGGCGAAGCGGACCTTGCCGGGGTCGAGCGCCTTGCTGCGCGCAATGGCCAGGGTCTCGCCGGTGAGGTCTGTGGCCAGCACTTCGTTCGCAGTGCCCGCGATGTGCCGGGTCCAGTAGCCGGTCCCGCAGGCGATCTCGAGCACCCTGCGGCCGGCGAAAAAATCCGGGATCGCCTGCTCAAGGCGGCGCAGGTCGGTCTGCCGCTCCGGCTTGGCGTAAATGGCCTCGTACTCGCGCGCGCGCGCCGCGTAATACGCCTGCATTGCGGGGTCGGGACGGGCCATCTATGGCAGTATCCCATGAACCAAATACATCATGGAGCAGTGCGCATGAGCCGTGAAGCCTCCCTGCGCGCAGTCGAGCGCTACTTCGACAGTGGCGGATTCGTCGCCGACCTCGCGCGCCGCGTGGCGATCCCGACCGAGAGCCAGAACGCGGAACGCGGTCCCGCCCTGGCCCAGTACCTGGAGGCGGAACTGCGGCCGGCGCTCGAGCGCCACGGCTTTATCTGCACGCTGCTGCCCAATCCCGCGCCCAAGGGCGGCCCGTTCCTGGTGGCTGAGCGCATGGAGGACCCGACGCTTCCCACGGTGCTCACCTACGGGCACGGCGACGTGATCCGCGGGCAGGACGAGCAATGGCGCAGCGGCCTGTCGCCATGGACGGTCACGCGCGAAGGCGACCGGCTGTACGGCCGTGGCACGGCCGACAACAAGGGGCAACACACGATCAACCTAGCGGCCATGGAAACCGTGCTGGCCACGCGCGGGAGGCTCGGTTTCAACCTCAAGGTGCTCATCGAAACCGGCGAGGAAACCGGTTCACCCGGCCTCAAGGCCCTGTGCGAGAGCCACAAGGCATTGCTTGCAGCCGACGTGCTCATCGCCTCCGACGGGCCGCGCCTGCAGCCGGGCAAGGCGACGATCTTCCTGGGCTCACGCGGCGCCTATAACTTCGACCTCGCGCTGGACTTGCGCAAGGGCGGGCATCATTCGGGCAACTGGGGCGGCCTCCTGCGCAACCCCGGCATCGTCCTTGCGCATGCAATCGCGTCCATCACGGACGCCAACGGTGCCATTCGGGTGCCGGAATGGCGGCCGGATTCGCTCACGCCCTCGGTTAAGCGCGCCATCGCGGGGTTGGTCGTCGAAGGCGGCGAGGACGGCCCGCAAATCGACGCGGACTGGGGTGAGCCCGGGCTTTCGCCGGCCGAGAGGGTGTTCGGGTGGTGCAGCTTCGAGGTGCTGGCTTTTGTCACCGGCAATCCCGACAAGCCGGTCAATGCGATCCCGCCGCGCGCAAGCGCGCACTGCCAGTTGCGCTATGTGGTCGGTGTGGACCCGGATGAAATCCTCCCGGCATTGCGCCGGCACCTCGACGCGAACGGATTTGCCATGGTGCAGCTCACGCCCTCGCGCGAAGGCTATTTTGCCGCCACGCGCCTGGACCCCGATCACCCATGGGTGCGCTGGACGGCGGCCTCGATCGAGCGCACGACAGGCGCGCAGCCCGCGATCCTGCCCAACCTCGGGGGCTCGCTGCCCAATGACGTCTTCGCCGACGTGCTCGGCCTGCCCACGGTGTGGATCCCGCATTCGTATGCGGCGTGCTCCCAGCACGCGCCCAACGAGCACATGCTGGCGAGCATCGCGCGCGACGCACTGCGCATCATGACCGGGGTGTTCTGGGACCTTGGCGACGCGGGCAGGGTGCCGCAATGAGCGCGGCGCGCGAACTGCTGGCGGCGCTCAGGCCGCGCACGGCCGAGATGCTCGGCCTCGTACGCGAGTTGGTGCAGGTCGAGGCCGGGTCGTACGACGCCGCACAGGTCGAAAAGGTCGGCGAGGTCCTTGGGGCGCGCTGGAAATCGCTGGGCTTCGGGGAGCGCTGGCATGCCCTGCAAGGTCGTGGCCCGCAGCGTTCGTTCCACCTGAAGGGAACGGGCCGCGGCAAGCTCGTCATCCTCGGCCATGCCGACACGGTCTGGCCCGCGGGCAGCCAGCCCGACTGGGGATTCAGCGAGGACGGCACGCATGCCTACGGCCCCGGGGTTGGCGACATGAAGGGCGGGCTGGCCATGGCGTGGTTCGCAGTCGATGCCCTCGTCAAGGCGAAGCGCGCGCTGCCCGCGGAACTCGTCATGGTGCTGGTGCCCGACGAAGAGATCGGTTCGATGGGATCGCGTAAATGGATCGAGGATTGCGTGCGCGATGCCGGCGCGGTGCTGGTGCTCGAGCCCACACGCCCCAATGGCGGTGTGGTGACCGGGCGTCGCGCGGTCGGCGCGCTCAAGGCGTTTTACACCGGGCGCTCGGCGCATGCCGCAGTCAACGCAGCCGAGGGCGCGAGCGCGCTGCGCGCTGCGTGCCGCGCGGTCCTCGCCCTCGAGCCGCTCACCGACCTTGCGCGCGAGCGGGTGATCAACGTGGGCATCCTGAGGTCGGGCGCCGCGCGCCAGGTCGTGCCGCACGAAGCTGAAATGCATGTGGACCTTCGCGCGGCCTACGCCGAGGAAATTCCGCAGCTCGAAGCGGACGTGCGACGCATCATCGCCGACACTGGCGATCCGCGCGTGAGCGTCAAGGTCGAAGGCGGATGGTCCCGCCCCCTGTTTCCGGAGTCGGCCAGTGCTTCCCTCTACGCGCTGGCCGAGAAGTATGCGCAGGAAATCGGCGCGCCGATCAGGCCAGTGGTGTCAAGCGGCGGGTCGGATGGCAGCTTTGCCGGCGCACTGGGCGTGCCCACGCTCGATGGGCTCGGGCCGATCTGCCACGACACCTGCAGCCGGCGCGAAAAGATCGAGATTGCAAGTCTCGCCGAACGGGGCGCGATCTTCGGGGCCCTGGTGGCCGGGTTCGCAGGGGCGGATTAATGCGTCGCCGCGAATCCTTTTGCGCCCGATCGCTGGGTGGGGCACGCTTCCACTGCCGATTCCTTGGCAACCAGCGGTGCGCCGAGCAATCCGTCGACGAGTTCGAACACTAGCGCTGCGGTTCGCGCGCCTCGATCGCGCGCGGGGTTGTATTCGGAGATCTCTATTCCCGCCAGGTCGGGTAGGGCGCCGATGCCACGCAGCGCCGCCGCCAGGCCGGCCGCGCCCATACCACGCGCTGCCGGCGTGCCTACGCCGGGCGCCTCAACCGGATCGATCGCATCGAGGTCGATCGATATGCCGAAGCCGGCGGTTTCCGCGCGCACCAGTTCCAGCGCGTCGCGCATGACTGCATCGATGCCGCGCCGCTCCACTTCCTCCATGAAATAGAGGCGCACGCCGAGGGCGTTCAGGAAGCGCAATTCCTCCGCCTCGTAGCTGCGCGCGCCGACGACGCAAAGGTTGCTCGGGAGCAGCTTGGCGCCTTGGCCGCCGCACGTGGTGAGGGCGGGCTCGCCGTGCCCCAGCAGCGCGGCCAGCGGCATGCCGTGAATCGCGCCGGTGTGGCTGGTGGCCGGCGTATGGCTGTCGAGGTGGGCCTCGACCCACACCAGGCCGAAATCGCCGCGCGAGCGCAGCGCCCGGCTCACGCCCGCCCAGGTGCCGACCGCGCAGGAATGGTCACCGCTCAGCACGAGGGGAAGCGCACCCTCGCTGACCGCGATGAAGGTTTTCGCCGCCAGGCGGGGGCAAAGCTCGGCGACGGCCTGCAGCGGGCTGTGCCCGGGGCCGTCGCAGCGCAAGGTTTCGTCCCAAGTCGTGTCGGGCCGGACGCGGGCGATGTGCGCGA
>JBBQCV010000062.1:0-17549 GCA_038319115.1 Burkholderiales bacterium
ACGTCGGCCTCGGCCTGGGCGCGGGCGGCCACCGCATTCACGTAGTCCTGCTTGCTGATGGCGTTGGCTTCGAGCAGCGGCTTGTAGCGCTCGGCCTGCGCGGCGGCCTGGGTGAGGTTGGCCTGGGCGCGGGCGACCGAGGCAGAGGCGCTCGCGAGCGCAGCGCGGTAAGGGGCGCTGTCGATTTCGAACAGCGCCTGGCCGGCGCGCACGTCGCTGCCTTCGCGAAACAGGCGCTTGTTCACGATGCCGGCGGCGCGCGCGCGCACCTGCGCGATGCGCGATGCCTCGAGCCGGCCGGGGAGTTCCGTGGTGAGGCCCACCGGGCGCGGCGCCACGGTCATGACACCGACTTCGGGTGGGGGCATGCCGCCGCCGGCGCCCTTGGCTTTGTCGGCGTCCTTGCTGCCGCAGCCGGCAAGGACGAGGAGCATCGCCGCGCAGGCGCAGGCCACGCGGGCGGGGAGGGCGATCGGAGTGGGGGCCATGGATTACCTTGGAAATGGATGCGGCGCGCGCAATGCGATGTGCGCGCCGGCGCGCTGCCCGGCCACACAGTCGATAAAGCCCGGATTAAGGCTCGGCTGCTATGTGCTCTAGTGTACCATTATACATCCACCCATGTATGTATGTCGGGCCGCGCCGGTCCGGCCCACGGAGTCCCCGGCCCATGGCACGACGCACCAAGGAGGACGCCCTCGTCACCCGCAGCCTGATCCTCGACACGGCCGAGCTGGCGTTCGAGCGCCGCGGTGTGTCGCGCACCTCGCTCAACGAGATCGCGCAGGCCGCCGGCCTCACGCGCGGTGCGATCTACTGGCACTTCAAGGACAAGGCGGATCTCTTCAACGCGATGATGCAGCGGGTGGTGCTGCCGATGGAGCAGGCGGTGGGGCGCTCGGGCGAGCGTGAGCGCGCTGACCCGCTCGCGCACGTGCGCCAGACATTCATCGATGCGCTGCGCAAGACCGTCAACGACCCCCAGGTGCGCCGCGTGTTCGAGATCGCCACGCACAAGGTGGAGTACGTCGACGAGCTCACCGCGGTGCGCGAGCGCCGCCTGTCGGTGCGCAACAGTTTCATGGGCCACGTGGTGCGCCTGCTCACGCTCGCGATGCGGCAGGGCACGCTCGGCCGGCGCGTGCCGGCGCGCGCCGCGGCCCTCGGCCTGCACGCCCTGATCGACGGCCTGATCCAGAACTGGATGCTCGACCAGGACGCATTCGACCTCGTGCGCACCGGCACCCAGGTCATCGACACCTACCTGGCCGGCCTCGCGCCGGAAAAACGCTCCGCGGCGGGGACGCGATAGGCGCGGGTGATGGTTGCGATTGAAACGTTTTTGCGCGCGGCGGGGCAGCATGGGTAGACTGGGACCAGGCTAACGAAGGAGGCTGCGATGGCACGCTCCGAGAGGGACTCCCGGACCGAGAGGGACTTCCGGACCGAGAGGGACTCCTTTGGGCCGATCGAGGTTCCGGCCGACCGGTTGTGGGGCGCGCAGACCGAGCGCAGCCTGCGCTTCTTTCGCATCTCCTCCGAGCGCATGCCAATGGAAGTGGTGCGCGCGCTGGCAATGACCAAGCGCGCCGCCACGCGCGTGAATGCCGCCCTTGGCCTCATCGATGCGGCCAAGGCCGGCGCGATCGAATCGGCCGCCGGCGAAGTGCTTGCGGGCAAGCTTGACGCGGAGTTCCCGCTGTCGGTGTGGCAGACGGGCTCCGGAACCCAGACCAACATGAACGTCAACGAGGTGCTCGCCAACCGCGCTTCGGAACTGCTCGGGGGCGAGCGCGGCAGCGCGCGCCTCGTGCATCCCAACGACGACGTCAACCTGGGGCAGTCGTCCAACGACGTATTCCCGACCGCGATGCACGTTGCCGCGATGCTTGCCATCGACGGGCGGCTATTGCCGTCCCTCGGACAGCTTCGTACCAGCCTCGCGGCGAAAAGCGCCGCATTCGTCTCGATCGTCAAGATCGGACGCACGCACCTTCAGGATGCAACGCCGCTCACGCTGGGGCAGGAATTTTCCGGCTACGTGGCGCAGCTCCAGGCCGCGGAACACGCCATCCGAACGACGCTGGGCGGGCTGTGCGAGCTCGCTGCGGGCGGCACCGCGGTCGGCACGGGCCTTAACACCCATGCTCAGTTCGCCGATCGCATCGCGGCCGAACTGGCGCGCGAGGCGCGCCTGCCGTTCGTGAGCGCGCCGAACAAGTTCGCGGCGCTCGGTGGGCACGAAGCGCTGCTGTTCGCGCACGGCGCGCTCAAGACCCTCGCTGCGGCGCTCATCAAAATCGCGAACGACGTGCGCTGGCTCGCTTCCGGCCCGCGCTCGGGCCTGGGCGAAATCTCGATCCCCGAAAATGAGCCCGGCAGCTCGATCATGCCGGGCAAGGTAAACCCCACGCAGTGCGAAGCGCTCACGATGCTGAGCGTGCAGGTCATCGCCAACGACGTCGCGGTGAACATCGCGGGCGCCTCGGGGAACTTCGAGCTGAACGTCTTCAAGCCGCTGCTCATCAACAGTTTCCTGCAGAGCGTGCGCCTGCTCGCCGACGGCATGGAGAGCTTCGAGGAGCACTGCGTGCGCGGTATCGAGGCCAACGAGGAGCGCATCGCGCGGCTGGTGGGCGATTCGCTCATGCTCGTCACGGCGCTTGCGCCACACATCGGCTACGACCGCGCGGCGCGCATCGCCAAGCAGGCGCATGCCAGCGGCGGCACGTTGCGCGAAGCGGCGCTTGAGCTGGGCTTCGTCACGGCCGAGGAGTTCGATGCGTGGGTGCGGCCCGAAGACATGCTCGGGCCGAAGTCATAAGCGCCTGCGGCGCTCGCCATCGCCGCGCTGTGCACGGTACGCCCGGGGCGGCGCGCCACGATGAACCGCAAACGGTGACCGTGACGGCGCAGGCAGGGGCGCGCTGCTAAACTGCGGCCCGCCATGTCAATCGTCATCCTCATTTCCGGCCGCGGCAGCAACATGCAGGCCATCCTCGATGCGGGCCTGCCCGTCAGCGCGGTCATCAGCAACAATCGCGACGCGGCCGGTCTCGCGATTGCGGCCGCACGCGGCGTGCACACTGCAGTGGTGCAGCCAAACGACTACGGGACGCGCGAAGGCTTTGACGCCGCGCTCTCGGCCGAGGTGGCGCGGCACGCGCCGCAGGCGGTTGCGCTGGCCGGCTTCATGCGCATCCTCACGCCGCGTTTCGTGTCCCGCTACGCCGACCGGCTGCTGAACGTGCATCCTTCGCTGCTGCCGTCCTTCGTGGGCCTGAACACGCACGAACGCGCGCTCGAAGCCGGTGTCAAAGTCCACGGCTGCACGGTGCATTTCGTCACCGATGAGCTGGACCACGGCCCCATAGTCGCCCAGGCCGGGGTGCGGGTTCTGCCGGGCGACACCGCGGCTGACCTGGCGGCACGGGTGCTGCGCCAGGAACACCTGATCTACCCGATGGCCTTGCGCTGGCTGGTCGAAGGCAGGCTTGCCCTCGAAAACGGCGCGGCCGTCATGAAGGAAACCAATGCGCAACTATTCCACTTTTCTGACCTTCCTTAGCGCCGCCGCGTGCGGCCTTACGCCGCTGACCGCCGCGGCCGCCCCGGCGCACCGCGTCGAAATCGCCTATGACGTGATGCGCAACGGCATGCCGGTGGCGGAGCTGGTCGAGAAACTCGAGCACGACGGCAAGACCTACCGGCTTTCGGCGCACCTCAATGGCAAGGGCATGTTCGCTTTGCGCGGCGACGCGACGCGCTCGAGCCGCGGCACGATCGCGCCCGACGGGCTGCACCCGACTGAATTCGAGGACAAGCGCACGGGCCGTGATACTGCGCGCGCCAAAATCGATCGCGGCGCGGGCCAGCTCACTTTGCAGGCCAAGGAAGGTGCGACCGAAACCAAGCCGCTGCCGGCCGATATCCAGGACCGGCTCTCGTTTGCGTACAACTTCGCCTTCAGCGTGCCCGGTAGAGCACCGGTCAGCGTCAGCGTCACCGACGGCAAGGGCATCTCCACATCGACTTACCGGGCGGCTGGGCGCGAGAAGGTGAGCACGCCGGCCGGCGAGTTCGAGGCCCTCAAGCTGGAGCGGCAGAAGAAGCAGCCGGAAGACCGCACCTCCGAGATCTGGCTGGCCGCCAAGCACGGCTATGTTCCGGTGCGGATTCTCGTGGTGGAGAAGGACGGCACCCGCATCGACCAGGTGGCTACGCGGATCTCGGCGCAGTGAGGGCGCCGCGCGCCAATGCGGCCGATGCGCTGGGGTATATGCGCCGGCAACGCCGCGCGGCGGGATTTGCAGGCCGGGCCCAATGACGCCGACGCGCGCGTTGATCGCCAGCGCATCCGAGGCGTTGTCCGACACGCTGCGGTTCTCGGGGCCCGCCGACCAGGCGCTGTCACGTCATTTCCGCAACCACCGCGACCTCGGCCAGGCCGAGCGCGCGTTCGTAGCCGAAACGGTCTTCGGCGCGCTGCGGCGGCGGCGCTCGCTCGCCATGGCCGCACAGTCGGAGTCTCCGTATTCGCTGGTGCTCGCCTGCCTCGTGAGGGTGCAGGGGGTGCCGGTACGTGCCGTTGCCGACGCGGTACGCGAAAAGGACCTGCCGCTGCTCGAACGCGCGAGTGCGGCGCGACCCGAGGACCAGCCGGCGGCGGTGCAGGCCGACGTGCCCGACTGGTTGTGGGCACGCCTGGTGAGCGAATACGGCGAGAGCGAGGCGCGCGCGATCACCCAGGGCCTGCTCGCCCCGGCGCCCATGGACTTACGCGCGAACGTCTTCAAGGCCTCACGCGACGCGGCGCTGGACGCCCTTCGCAAAGCGGGCCTTGCGGGCGAGGAGACACCGTATTCGCCCACCGGCATCCGGCTGGCAGGCAAACCCGCGATCAATAGGCAGCCCTTGTTCGCGGACGGCAGCATCGAAGTCCAGGACGAAGGCAGCCAGTTGCTGGCGGCCCTCGTGGCGCCGCGGCGCGGCGAGATGGTGGTCGACTTCTGCGCCGGTGCGGGCGGCAAGACGCTTGCCCTCGGCGCCCTCATGCGCAACACCGGGCGGCTATATGCGTTCGACGTCTCCGCCAAGCGCCTCGCGGGCCTCGATCCGCGGCTGGCGCGCTCGGGACTCTCCAACGTCCACCCGGTGGCGATAGCGTCCGAGAACGACCTGCGCGCCAAGCGGCTGGCTGGCAAGATCGATCGCGTCCTGGTCGATGCGCCGTGCTCGGGCTTCGGCACGCTCAGGCGCAACCCCGACCTCAAGTGGCGCTTTGATGAGAAGGACGTGGCCGAGCTGGTGGAAAAGCAGGCGAGGATCCTGGCGGGCGCTGCGCGCCTGCCGCGCATCGGCGGGCGACTGGTGTTCGCCACTTGCAGCGTGCTGCGCGAGGAAGGCGAAGGGATCGCCGCCACGTTCCTTGCCGCGCATCCGGCCTACAAGCAGCTTTCGTGCGCCGAAATCCTCGCCTCGCAGGGCATCGGGCTCGATACCGGCATCAACCTGCGCCTCTTCCCGCACGTTCACCGGACTGACGGGTTCTTCGCCGCGGCTTTCGAGCGGGTGAGCTAGCTTGCGCGTGAGCGCAAGTGGCGCGCTAGAACAACAGCCGCATGCCGATCGAATGGAATATGCGCCCGGGCGGCCCGGAGTTCTGCTCGCCCACCGTGGCGTCGACCTGCACGTGATTGGGTACGACCCAAAGGCGCAGCCCGAGGTGGCGCGTGGGTTTGTCGGCGCGCTGGCCATAGGATTCCACGATCGCGATGATCCGCGGATGCAGCACGATCTCTGCGCCCAGCCCCCACGTGCCGCGCGTCATGCCCAGCTGCCGGTCGGCGTTCGCGCCCAAATTGGCGTGTACGACAAGCCGGTCGTCGGCAAAAGAGAAGCTGCCGATGGCGTTCAGGTAGGGGTTCGTCGTTGCGCGTCCCTGGAATGGCGAGACACGGGCCGCTCCCAGCGTAAGGGCATACCCGCTGCCGTTGCTGACAAGTGGTTTGAGCAGTGTCTTGGCCTGGAACAGGTTGAACCGGCTGTCGCCGGGCGCAGTGCCGTCCACCCATGCGCGACCCACCGTGAGTTCCGCCAAGCCGAGAGGATTGCACGCCGGGAGGAACCAGAACTCGTGCTCGTCGAGCTTCCTCTGGCGCTTGGCGAAAGTCTCCACCTGGCATCCGCCTGGGTCGACGACGCGCGCGTCGTCGGTGACGAACGGACGCGCGGCACCGGCGAGCACCGGAAAGCACAGGAGGAATATCGTCAGGCAGCCTGCGAATCTTGGCATTTTTGGCTGGCGCACCGGCAGTTTTTGGATGCGGTTTGCGGAAAGCGCCGGAGCATCCGTACACTGGGCATCTTACAGACTCGGGACTCAAACGAGCCGAATCGCCGCCACGCGCGCCCATGACCGCCAACGCATTCCAAAGCGTGCTGATCGACCTGTGGAGCGACCTGAGGGAGCCGGACCTGCTCTGGCAGCTCGCGGCGTTCGCGGGCTGCGTGCTCACGGGTTGGGCAATGGCGCGCGCCGTGCACGTCGACATGTCGAAAGAGCAATCGCGCGCGCTGCGCGTCGGCGCCGGTGGGGTCAACCGCATCTTCTTTCCGCTGGTGGTCGTGGCCCTGCTACTGATGGCGAGGGTGGTCCTGGGGCGCTGGGGCCACGTGAACGTGCTGAACGTGGCGATCCCGCTGTTCGCTTCGCTGGCCGGGATCCGCTTCGTCGTCTACCTCATGCGCCTGAGTTTCCCGGCGGGCGCCGGCCTTGCGCCGTGGGAGCGCGGCGTAGGCGCGGTGGCGTGGGTGCTGGTGGCGCTCTACCTGACCGGATTGCTGCCCGAGATCCGGGCGCTGCTCGAGGGTACCGGGCTGTCGATCGGCAAGCAGAAGATCTCGCTCCTGCTCGTGCTCGAGTCGGTTTTCTGGCTGCTGCTCACCCTGTTGCTCGCGCTGTGGGCCGGCAGCGCCATCGAGAGCCGGCTGATGCGCGCCGAGCGCCTGCATTCCAGCCTGCGCGTGGTTCTCTCCCGCCTGGTCAAGGGCACCCTGATGGTGGCCGCGATCCTTGTCGTGCTGCCGCTCATGGGCATCGACCTCACCGTGCTGTCGGTGTTCGGCGGGGCGTTGGGCGTTGGGCTGGGCCTCGGCCTGCAGAAGATCGCCAGCAACTACGTGTCCGGTTTCATCATCCTGCTGGACCGGTCGATTCGCATCGGCGACTGGATCACGGCCGATAACCACTACGGCGAAGTGAAGCGGATCACCACCCGCTACACGGTGGTGCGCTCGCTCACCGGCGTGGAGGCGATCATCCCGAACGACACCCTCATCACGGCCACCGTGCTCAGCAATACCTTCGCCGACAAGAGGCTGCGCATGACGGTCAAGGTAGCGGTGGCCTACGGGACCGAAATGCAGCCCGTGCTGGACCTGCTGGCCGAGATTGTGAGCCGGCACAAGCGCGTCCTGAAGGATCCCGCGCCCAATGCGCTGGTGGTCGAACTGGCCGACAGCAGCGTGAACATCGAGGTGGGATTCTGGATCGAGGACCCCGAAAACGGCCGGCAGAACATGAGCTCCGAAATCAACGTCTGGATCCTGTCTGAATTCAAGGCACGGGGAATCGAAATTCCCTTTCCGCAACGGGAGGTTAGGCTGGTTTCCAGGGATCCCGGTTGATTTGACACAAACGATCACCATTTAGCGGTTGCGCGAGGAAATGTTTCGCGTAGAATCGCGCGCACTTCCCTCTTCTTAACCTTATAAAACCGCCACCTACATGCTCTTTTCCGGATATTTCGACCTGTCCGGGTGGGAACTAGTCGCAGTTGCGCTGGTCCTCACCCACATCACCATTGCAGCGGTCACGATCTTCCTGCATCGCCACCAGGCGCACAGGGCCCTCGACCTGCACCCGATCGCGTCGCATTTCTTCCGCTTCTGGCTGTGGCTGACGACCGGCATGGTGACCAAGGAGTGGGCGGCGATCCATCGCAAACACCACGCCAAATGCGAGACCGTGGACGACCCGCACAGCCCGCAGGTCCTGGGCATCAACCGCGTGTTGTGGGGCGGGGTGTTTCTGTACGTGAAGGAATCGTACAACCGCGAAACCATCGAACGCTTCGGCCATGGCACGCCGGACGACTACATGGAGCGCAACCTGTACTCGGCGCATGCCATCTGGGGGCTCACGCTGATGGGGGCACTGAATGTTTTCATGTTCGGCCTCGTGCCGGGCCTGCTGATCCTCGTGACCCAGATCATCTGGATCCCGTTCTGGGCCGCCGGCGTGATCAACGGCGTGGGCCACTGGTTCGGCTACCGCAACTTCGACGCCGCCGACGCGAGCACCAACATCCTTCCCTGGGGCATCCTCATCGGCGGGGAAGAACTACACAACAACCACCATGCGCATGCCACCTCGGCCAAGCTGTCGTCCCGGTGGTACGAGTTCGACATCGGCTGGATGTACATCCGCATCCTCGAGACGCTGGGCCTCGCCACGGTCAAGAAAGTGGCGCCCAAGCCGCGCTTTGCCGATGCCAAGCCGGTGTCCGACCTCGACTCGGCCACCCTGCACGCCGTGATCGCCAACCGCTACGACGTGCTGGCGCGCTTTGCCAAGTCGCTCAAGAAAACCTACGCACAGGAACTGGCGCGCCTGCGGCAGGGCTCGCCGGTCCACGCCGAGTCGCTGCGCTCGCTCAAGCCCAACCTCATGCGCGCAAGCGAACTCCCAGCGCCCGAGAAAGAGCGCCTGTTCGACGCGCTCAAGCACAGCAAGGCGCTCGAGACGGTGCTCGCCATGCGCGATGAGCTGGTGGCGCTGTGGGAGCGTTCCAATGCCTCCAAGGAACAGCTCCTGCAGGAGTTCAAGGACTGGTGCCATCGCGCCGAAACCAGCGGCATCGTCCCGCTGGCGGAATTCAGCCAGCGCCTGCGCTGCTACGCGTAAAAAAGGCCCGCGAAGCGGGCTTTTTTTGCGCGGAAGGAAGGAGCAGGGGGGACGGGCCCCTTCCGCTGCGCGGGGCCTTCCCGTCCCCCCCGCACCCCCCGGCGCTGCTGGATGCGCCGGAGCCGTGGAAACAGTCGAGAGGTAGTTGCGCCCCGGAACAATCCGGCGTCGGAAATAAAAAGGCCCGCACTGCGGGCCTTTTCTATTGCGGCTGGCTGAGGCTATTTCAGTTTCGTTTCCTTGTACATCACGTGCTTTCTCGCCTTCGGATCGTATTTCTTGATCTCGAGCTTGTCCGGCGTGGTGCGCTTGTTCTTGGTCGTGGTGTAGAAGTGGCCGGTACCGGCGCTCGACTCCAGCTTGATCTTCTCGCGCATGGTCAGACTCCTTTGATTTCGCCTCTGGCGCGCAGGTCGACGAGGATGGCATCGATGCCGTTCTTGTCGATGGTGCGCAATGCATTGGTGGACACGCGAAGTCGGATCCAGCGGTTTTCGCTCTCGACCCAGAACCGGCGGTAGTGCAGGTTGGGAAGGAAGGTGCGCTTGGTCTTGTTGTTCGCGTGCGACACCAAGTTACCTTTCATCGGCTTCTTGCCGGTGACCTGGCAGACTCGGGACATGGGGGGGCTCCGCAGAAAAAGGCGAGAGTTTACACGCAATTAGGGGGTGAACTCAAGGCGTGATTGGGTCTTCCCTGAGTTGGTCGCCCCCGAGGCCTGGCGGGTGCCACCCGGGCCGGGGGCGGCGCGAAACCAGCGCCGGTCGGCGTAAAACTCCGCGCCGGTGGCCTCGGCCAGCCAGCCCGGGTAACCGAAAACCGGCAACGGCGCCAGCCCCTTGGGGCTCGCGTCATCGGGCAACTCCTCCACCCACCGCGCCGCCGCCGTGTCCACGGTGGCGACAAGGTCCGTCCACGCAGTGCTGTCCATTGCGTCCGGCAACGGCGCGGCGACGGGCAGGAACAGCGCCTTGCAGGTGATGCCGGCATAGGGCGTGAGCGCCTTTTCGAAGGCGGCATGGCCTACGAGCACGAAGCGCGCGTCGCGATGCAATTCGGCGCGCCGATGCCAGAAGAGTTCCTGCCAGTCGAATGCGCGCACGAGGGCTTCGTAGCGCGCGAGCGTGGGCGCGGCGCACGCCACGATGACGCCACTTTCGTCGATGAGGGTCAGCAGGTCGCGCAACGGACCGCGAACCTTTCCCTCCTGCAGCAGGCGGGCGGCATGGCGCGCGTTTAGCGCGGCCTTGGTGCGCGGGAACGCCATCCAGGCCAGTGCGTTGAAAACGTCGTGCAGGTTGCCGCTGCGGGTGGCGACTTCGCCTGTGCGATGGATATGCTCTTCGTATTGCGCGGGCCCAGGCCCCGCCGGAACGCGAAAATGCACCGCGCAACCAGTGGCAGTCACCGGCCGGTCCCCGGTATCCAGCAGCGCGTCCAGCGCCGCGACGGAAGGGTTTTCGCCGAGCCGGTGCAGCCAGGGTCGCAGCGGATCGAACGCAGGGTGAGTGAGGGCGGGCGCGGGGAGGAGGGCCGCGGGGAGGAGGCCTATTGCAGGCGCCATGCGAGCGTCTCGCCGGCGCGCATCGGCACCACCTCGTCGGCGCCGAACTTGTAGGTGTCGGGCACGCGCCATTCCTTGCGCACCAGCGTGATGCGGTCCTTGTTGCGCGGCAGCCCGTAGAAATCCGCGCCATGAAAGCTCGCGAACCCCTCGAGCTTGTCGAGCGCGTTGGCTTCTTCGAAGGCGCTTGCGTACAACTCGATGGCCGCGTGCGCGGTGTACAGGCCGGCGCATCCGCAGGCGGTTTCCTTGGTGTGCTTCGCGTGCGGCGCGCTGTCGGTGCCGAGGAAGAATTTCGGGTTGCCCGAAGTCGCCGCCTCGACCAGTGCCTCGCGGTGCTCTTCGCGCTTGAGCACCGGCAGGCAGTAGTTGTGCGGCCTGATCCCGCCCAGGAACAGCGCGTTGCGGTTCATGAGCAGGTGGTGCGCGGTGATCGTCGCGGCGATGTTGGGCCCGGTGACCTCGACATACTGGGCCGCATCGCGCGTGGTGATGTGCTCTATCACCACCTTCAGGCCCGGGAAACGGTCGACCAGCGGACCCATCGTCAGCTCGAGGAACGCCTTTTCGCGATCGAATACGTCGATCTCGGGATCGGTCGCCTCGCCGTGGATGAGCAGCGGCATGCCGAGCTCCTCCATCTTTTCGAGCGTGTGAAAGCAGCGCGACAGGCGCGTGACCCCGGCGTCCGAATGGGTGGTGGCGCCGGCGGGGTACATCTTGACTCCCTGCACGCGACCCGAGAGCTTGGCGCGCGCGATCTCCTCCGGCGGCGTGTCGTCGGTCAGGTACAGCGTCATGAGCGGCTCGAACTTCGAGTTCTCAGGCAGCGCATCAAGGATCAGTTCGCGGTAATTCAGCGCGCGCTTGGTGGTCGTCACCGGCGGCTTGAGGTTGGGCATCACGACGGCGCGCGCGAAACAGCGTGCCGTGTGCGGCAGCACCGAGGCCATGTGCTCCCCTTCGCGCAGGTGGAGGTGCCAGTCGTCCGGGCGTGTGAGGGTCAGCGTATCCAAGGGGGCCTGCCGGTGCGATCGAATGGGGAGGAATGCGGCAAGATTTTACCGTGGCTTGCGCGGCTTTGATTCCGCCACGGACCGTGCGAGGTCGAGGGCACGCGCGTACAGCTCGTTTTTCGACCCGCCGGTGAGGCGGGCCGCGATGCGCGCCGCATCGCTCACCGAGACTTCCTCGACCAGCACCTGCAGGATGCGCTCGGTCTCCGCGTTGTCATCGGCCTCGACCGGTGCGCTGGGCCCGACGACGACCACGAACTCGCCCTGCTCGCGATGGGCGTTCGCCTCGACCCAGCCGGCTGCTTCCGCCAAAGGCATGCGCGCAGTTTCCTCGAATTTCTTTGTCAACTCGCGGCAGATCACCACCTCGCGCTCGGGTCCGAAAGCGGAGCACAGGTCATCGATCATGGCGCGGATGCGATGCGGGGCTTCATAGAACAGGATAGGGCAATCGGCCCCGAGCTCAGCGAGCGCCTTGCGGCGGGCGCCCCCCGAGGCGGGCAGGAACCCGGCGAACAGGAACCGGTCGGCGAGAAAGCCGCTCGCGCTGTAGGCGGCGATGGCCGCGTTGGGTCCGGGGATCGGCACCACGCGGATGCCGGCCGCGTGCGCCGCTTCGACCACCAGCGCGCCCGGGTCGGACACCGCCGGGGTGCCCGCATCGCTGATCAGCGCGACCGACTGGCCCGCGGTAAGCGCATCGACGAGCTTTGCGCGGGCGGCGCGCTCGTTGTGCTCGTGGATCGCCACAGTCTTTCCGCCGATGCCATGCGCGGCCAGCAACGGCCGGCTGGTGCGCGTGTCTTCGCAGGCGATGAGGTCGGCCGCCGCGAGGATGTCGCGGGCGCGGGGCGACAGGTCCGACAGGTTGCCTATCGGTGTCGCGACGACGTAAAGGGTTCCGGCGGGGGTGGGCTGTTGCGGCATGAAGCTTCAGGTCAACGCCGATTGTGCGGCTTCGTTAAGCGATGGGCAACCCGATCGTGGCACGCGATGCGGGACTAACGCGGGGGGACTCAGGACCATGCAACAGACAGGCAGGAAGGATGGCATGGAAACCGCACGGGCAAGCGCCAGCGCGGGCCGCGAGGCGGAGGCGCTCGCCGAGCGGCTGCTGACCGGCGCGGGCCTGGCCATCATCGCGCGCAACTTCCGCTGCCGCCACGGCGAGATCGACCTCATCGCGCGCGAGGACGACACCTTCGTGTTCTGCGAGGTGCGCCTGCGCACCGGGATGAGCCATGGGGGGGCGGCCGAAAGCATTACGGGGCGCAAGCAGGCGCGCATCGTCGCGGCGGCGCGCTATTTCCTCACCGCGCGGCCCGAAGCGCAGTGCCGCTTCGACGTCCTCCTGCTGCAAACTTTGGATGTGGCGCGCATCCGCTGGATCAGGGATGCCTTCTCGGTCTAGGGCGTGCGGGTGCGCCGTGTTGCTGGTCATGGCCGGGTGTGCGGCGCACGCCCTCGCGCTGGCGCAGGAAGGGCCCAATGCGGGCGTGACGGCGCGTTCGGGCGGGGTGGCGAAGGCGAAAGAGGGTTCGGTCGCGCGCGTGCGCATGCTCGTGCAAAGCTCGCCGCTGGCCGGGTTCCGTCATGGTGCGGGCGCCGAAGTGTGGCCGGAACTGCGCACGGGCGATGCGCTCGAACTCGTGCGCGAGCCGGCGAACGCTTTCGACCCCAATGCGGTGCGGGTGGAGTGGCGCGGGCGCCGGCTCGGCTATGTGCCCCGGCGCGACAACGCAGCGCTCGCCTGGGCGCTCGATCGTGGCGAGGTGTTGCGCGCCAGGATCAGCCGGGCCGAATGGCACCCCAATCCCGCGCGCCGCATCGTGTTCGAGGTCTTCGTCGAGTGACGGGGTGTAAAATCCTCGCATGGGACGAGCCGAAAGCAAGGTCGACGCGAACGCGCTGCAAAAGGAACTGGCGGAGCGGGTCGAGGGCCACTTTGCCGCCAGCGCCAGCCTCAAGCTCGCAGCGGCCAAGCAGCTCTCCGCGCCCATTGCGCGTGCCATCGAGGCCATGACGCTCACCCTGCGCGCGGGGGGCAAGATCCTCGCCTGTGGCAACGGCGGCTCGGCGGCCGACGCGCAGCACTTCTCGGCTGAACTCCTCAACCGGTTCGAAATCGAGCGCCCGCCGCTCGCCGCGATGGCGCTCACAACCGACACCTCGACGCTGACCTCGATCGGCAACGACTACGGCTACGACCAGGTATTCGAAAAGCAGGTGCAGGCGCTCGGCCGGGCGGGCGACGTGCTGTTCGCGATTTCGACCTCGGGCAATTCCGCCAACGTGATGGCCGCGATGCGCGCCGCCACCGGCGCGGGGATGCGTATCGTCGCGCTGACCGGGCGCGACGGCGGCAAGATGGGGGCGATGCTTGCGCCCGAAGACGTGCATATCTGCGTGCCGCACGAGGTGACCGCGCGCATCCAGGAAGTTCACCTGCTCGCGTTGCACTGCCTGTGCGACGGGATCGACGCAGTTCTATTTGGAGCGAAGTGATGAAAAAAGCTGGCTGGCTGGCATTGGCATGCGCATTGGCTGCGGGTCCCGCGTTGCAGGGGTGCATCCCTTTGGCGGCCGTGGGCGTGGGCGCCGCGGTGAATTCGGTCAATGACCGGCGCACCTCGGGCACCCAGATCGACGACGAAGGCATCGAACTACGCGCCGCGAACCGCATCGGCGAGCGCTGGGGCGATCGCGTCCACGTCAATGTGACCGCGTTCAACCGCAGCGTGCTGCTCACCGGTGAAGTGGCCAACGAGGCCATCAAGGCGGAGATCGAGAAGACGGTGAGCGGCGTCGGCAACGTGCGCTCGGTCACCAACGACATCCAGGTGGCCGGCACCTCGGCGCTTTCGGCTCGCGCCAACGACTCCTACCTGACTTCCAAGGTCAAGGCGCGTTTCGTCGACGTGAACCACTTCAACCCTTTCCACGTGAAGGTGGTGACCGAAAACAGCACCGTGTACCTCCTTGGCATCGTGACCGAAGCCGAAGCCAAGGCCGCGACCGACATCGCGCGCACCACCGGCGGCGTGCGCAAGGTCGTGCGTGTATTCGAGTACTGCAAGCCGACCGACGACGCCTGCCGCCCGGGGACGCCCGCCCCCGTCCAGCAGCAGGTTCCGGCCAGGCAGTAGGGTGGCTGGGGAGGAGGGGGGAAAGATCGGCGGGCACGACGCGGAGCCCGCCCGGCTCCCGGCCCCGGCCTTCGAGCGCAAGATCCGCGCGCCCGAATCACTCGCCCACGGCCTCGCTCCGGCGCCGCGGCCGCTGGTCTTCACCAATGGCGTGTTCGACATCCTCCACCGCGGCCACGCCACTTACGTTGCGCAGGCAAGGACGTTGGGCGCCTCCCTCGTCGTGGCGCTGAACAGCGACGCTTCCGCCCGGCGCCTTGGCAAGGGCGCCGAGCGCCCGCTGAACACGCTGGCCGACCGCATGGCCGTCCTCGCCGCCCTCGAGGCGGTGGATTTCGTGACCTGGTTCGACGCGGACACGCCGCTCGAGCTCATCGAGGCCCTGCGCCCCGATGTGCTCGCCAAGGGGGGCGACTGGGCGATCGACCGGATCGTCGGCGCCTCCGGGGTCCTTGAACGGGGCGGGCGAGTGGTGTCGATCCCCTTCGAGCACGAGCGCTCCACCACCGCGCTCCTTCAGCGCATCCGCGGCTCCAGCGACAGCCCGAAGTAAAGCGCGCCCGGGATCGGGTTGGCGTAGTACGGCGCGATCGGCTCGAACCCGAGGCACAGGTCCACGCCGAGCCACTCGGCGTATTCGAGAAACAGTTCACGCACCGCGGGGATATCTTCGCGGCGGGCGGCCGAAATTGTTACATGCATGCGCAATTCTGTGCGTTCCGGGCGCTGCCTGTCGAGGTAAACTGGCGTGCATGAAACTCCACCAGCTCAAGATCGATTTCAATGCCGAGCAGGACCGGCTGTTGATGCTCGTCTCGACCAACGACGGGGCGGAGGTGCGCATGTGGCTCACGCGCCGCTTCGTGAAGCTGCTCTGGCCGCTGCTGGTCAAACTCGCCGAGGAGGCCAGCCCGCGCATCAAGGTGCAGGCGAGTGCCGAGGCGCGTAAAGCGCTGCTGGGCATCGAGCACCAGAAGGCGGTGCAGCGCGCTGATTTCTCCAAGCCTTTCCAGCAGGCGGCGCGCTCCACGCCGCTGGGCACCGACCCGGTCCTGCTGGCGCGCATCCAGACCGGCAATGACTCCAAGGGCCTGCCGGTGGTGTCGCTGCACCCTTCCACCGGGCAGGGCGTCACGCTGACGCTCGACGAAGTCCTGCTGCACTCGGTGTGCCGGCTGTTGCAGGCCGCGGTGACCAAGAGCGACTGGGACATGGAGTTGAAGCTGCCTGGCGCGGAGGTCGAGCCCGCCGAAGAACTCGAGTCGCGCACCATCAACTAGGTATTTTCCCCTCGGGAGGGGCGCCGCGTGGTGCGCCAACCCCTTGCCCCGCACGCGCGGCGGAGCCCTGCGGTCAGCTGACCGTTTCGTCGGTCGATTCGCCGGTTTCCGAGCGCAGCGCCTCGATTCTCGCGGTGGTGTGCAGCCAGTCGTCCTCGGCACGCGCCACTTCCGCCTTGAGGCGGGCCTCGTTTTCGATCAGCTTTTTGAGCTTCTCGCGCTGCGCCTCTTCGTAGACGGAGGCGTCGGCCAGCGCGGCGCGCGCGGCTTCGGCTTCGCGCGAGAGCTTCGCGACCTTCGACTCGATCGCGGCGAGTGATTTTTCCAGTGGCTTCAACCGGGCGCGGACGGCCTCGCTGGACGCCCTCCTCGCTGCGGCGTCGGCCCGCCTTTCATCCTTGCGACTGGTCTTCGGCGCGTCGTCGCGCTTGGTGCGCTCGGTCTTGAGGCGCGCCTTGCGGTAGTCCTCGAGGTCGCCGTCGAAATCGGCGATCGCGCCTTCGGAGACGACTACGATGCGGTCGGCGCAGGTCGACAGGAGATGCCTGTCGTGCGACACGATGATGAGCGCGCCCTCGTAACTCTGCAGTGCCATCGAGAGGGACCGTCGCATTTCGAGGTCGAGGTGATTGGTCGGCTCGTCGAGCAGGAGCAGGTTGGGCCGGCGCCGCACCAGCGCGGCCAGCGCAAGGCGCGATTTTTCGCCGCCCGACAGCGGCCCGATGGGGCGCTGGGCGGCCTCGCCCGCGAAGCCGAAGCCGCCGAGGAAGTCGCGCAGGTGCTGCTCGCGGTCCGCCCGGAACAGGCGCGTCATCATCGCCAGCGGCGTTTCGTCGTGGCGCAGGGTCTCGATCTGGTGCTGGGCAAAGTAGCCGATCACGATGTCGCGGCCGGTCGAGCGCCGCCCACCGGTGGGCTCGAGTTCGCCCGCCAGCATGCGCACCAGCGTGGTCTTGCCTGCGCCGTTGGCCCCGATCACCGCGATGCGGTCGTTCCGCGTAAGCGTCATCGACACGTTCGAGAGCACCGTGCGCTCGCCGTAGCCGACCGAGACTTCCTCCAGCGAGACGATGCGCTCGGGCTGGCGCTCGGGCTCCTCGAATTGAAAGTGGAAGGTGTCCGCCGCGTACACGGGCGCCACCTTCTCCATCTTCTCGAGCTGCTTCATGCGGCTCTGCGCCTGGCGCGCCTTGCTCGCCTTGGCCTTGAAGCGCGACACGAAGGATTCGATGCGCTTGATCTCGCGCTCCTGGCGGGTGGCAAACGCCGCCTGCTGGATGAGTTCGGAGGCGCGCTGCTGCTCGTAGGACGAATAATTGCCGGTGTAGAGGCGCATCGACCCGGCTTCGCCACCGGGCAGGAGGGCCAGCGTGCGCTCGGTCACGCGGTCGAGGAAATCGCGGTCGTGCGATACCACCAGCAGCGTTCCGGTGCAGGCGCGCAGCCAGTTCTCCAGCCACAGCACGGTGTCGATGTCGAGGTGGTTGGTGGGTTCGTCGAGCAGCAGCAGGTCCGATGGGCTCATGAGCGCGCGGCCCAGGTTCAGGCGCATGCGGTAGCCGCCGGAGAACTCCT